>JAJAZK010000613.1 GCA_026785765.1 Rhodoferax sp.
CGGCGGCCTCGACCATGTCGCCTACTCGCACCTCAACAGCGACCGGCGCTCATTGGATCCTTTCGTCGACTTCGAACCCGTGGCTGTAGCCAATCGCGATACCTGGGTGGTGGCCACCGCCAGCGACGCGCCAGCGCAAAGCCTTCAAGCGCTGGTGGAGCGCTCCCGGCGCGAGCCCTTGAACTATGCAAGCACCGGGGAGGGATCGACCGCTCACCTGCTCAGCGCCCGCTTGTGCAAAGCGCTTGACATGGTTGCTCAACACATTCCTTACCGGGATCCATGGATGCCCGATCTGCTCGCCGGCCGGATCCAGTTCGTCGTTGCGCCAACGCCAGCCGTGCTGCCCCAGCTGTGCGCCGGGCGGCTGCGGGCCTTGGTCAGCCTCACCGATGAACGGCTGGCGCTGCCCGGCACGCCGCCATCGATCCGGGAGCTCGGATCGCCCGACCAGGTCTTCTACGGCGGCTTGTTCCTGTTCGCTCCGGCGTCGTTGGCATCCCTGGCCCCCCAACTCAACGGCTGGTTCCGCGAGACGGTGGGTTCACCGGAGATCATCCAGCGCTACAGGGATGCATCAATCGACCCGATGCCAATGGATCTGGTTGCCACAAGGGTCCTTGTAAGGCAGCGCCTGCAAATTGTGGATGCGATGCGAATGTCCATCTTCGGCAAGACCCGCTAAATCTGGATTTGCGATGTCCATCACTGTTGCTGCTGCGTTCGGTGGCTAAAAGAGCAAGCCGGACGGTATGAATCTCGCCAACAGGAATCCAGGTCATTTGAGCCTCAGGCTCTGGTTGAACAGCGCTGCAGCCGTGACTTCGCTGGTGGGACTGGCTGTTGCAGCAATCAGCGCGAATAGTCTGCCAGAAACGCCGTCGGTGTCTAAACTGAACGTGGCGGTGCCCAAGCCGCTTGGCGCCAGGGCCCAGGACGGGATGGCAGATGCGCCCATGCCGGTAGATCTTTACCGCTTTGCACTGAATGCGTTTTTGGTGCCGTTGCTGGACGATTCTGAACCGCGCCGGTGGACCGACATGGCCATCGACTTTAGCTGCAATCCGGGAACCCGCGTCATGGTTGACGGTGAACCGATGGTGGTGGGCAAGCTGATTCCGACAAGCGCTTTCACTGTGCGCTGGACTATGCACAACTGTGCCCCTCTGGGACGGGAGTCGGTGGAGTTAAACGGCAACGTAGCGCTGGTTGTGTTTCGCACGGAAACTGGCCTGAGGGCCACAGTGCAGCCGGATGACTTGCGGGTTGACAGTCACTTGGCCCGGGCTTGGCTGCATGGCCCTTTTGTTGCGGACACTCCTCTTGCTGTTCGAACTGGCGATAGGCCATCAACATTTGAACGCGAGTGACACAGATGCCTGCCCGCCTGAGAGCCGTAAGCGAGCCAACAATGGAAACCAACAATTTAGCAGGCGTCATCAGGGTCGCAACACAGCCAACGACAAGCGACGGCCCGCCCAAAAGTCGGTCACTGTACTTGTTATTGCTCACATGGACTTTCACCGCGTTCAACTCCATCCGCATACTGGGCTATCTGCCAACTGTATTGGCCATTATCGAAAGCAGTAATTCCAGCCAGCATTCGATATTGACTTGGATCACCTGGCTGGGTGCCAACAGCACGATGGCTGCCTGGCTGTACGAACATAACGGTCGGCGCGTGAGCAAGGCCGTCGCAGTGAACGTCGGCAATACGACCATGTGCCTGGTGACCACATTGGTGATCGTCTACTACCGTATCTGAAATACGCATCACAGGCTTTGCGAGCCAGGTAGAACGGGTTCTATTCGGTTCGGCAGTCGGCGGGTATCGCCCGAACGGGTAACCGCCAGAGCTTTTCGTTGGTATCGCGGTCCGGTGGAGCCTGGCCCGTGCGCACTACGATGCGTTTGCGGCTGGCAACAACGAAGAGCGTACGGTTCAGCGCGCCGATTTCGGGGCGCGGGCGTTGAGCGTCGTGACGGTTTCGTCAGCCATCTTCACTCCCGTGTTTCCCTGCCTTCTGGCTCGGCCCGCCTGACTTGGCCTCGCCCGCCCTTGTGGAAGTTGGCGCGAGCAGACGGCGCGCATCCTTCAGCAGCAAGATCAATTGCTGTTCGCGCGCCGGAGACGCCTCGAAACCGAACCGTGAGTAGAAGCGCGCTGCGGCCCCGTCGATGGGGTGGGTCAGCAACGCACGGACGCCAGCCTGATCTGCAACTACAAGCGTGCGATGGATCGCGTTCTGAAGCATGCCAACGCCGAGGCCGCGGCCCTGGTCGACCATGGACACGGCAAGCCGTGCAAGGATGACCACCGGGATTGGATAGTTGCCCATTCCCTTGCGCACGCGTTCAGGCGCATCCAGGCTATCGATCTGCCCCACGGCCAGACTGAAGTAGCCGGCAATACGCTGGTCATCGACAACCACATAGGTTCTTGCCGAACCACTGGCATGGGCCTGTCTTGCATGCCGCATCAACCACTCGTTCAGCGCAGGATTGCCGCAATCGAAGGCGGCCAGCGGGTGCCCGGCGTCCAGCGGCTGTGGCGCGCATAGCGCCATCACTCAGCCCATGGCGCGCGTCGAGAAAACAAGTCCTTCAAGCCCGGGTTGTCCCGTACCGGTCTATCCAGCAACGACAGCAGGGCCTCCGACTGACTGCCCGTCACCAGAAACAGCCTTTGGTCCAACAGGGTTTGCTCAGCCGCCCGGTATGCACTGTCGAGTATGAATTCCGTCATCGACTTGTTCGCCACCTCGGCCGCCTGGCGCAAAATGGCCTCCTGCTGGGGGGTGGCACGCAATCCAAGACGGGCAGAACGGGTAGCAGTTGCCATGACGAGACTCTCCAGGGGTCGCTTGATGTTAGTACATTTGACGTACAGTGGCAATCGCTCGCTGCATCGTACCGCCGCTGAACTGCCTCCATCGAAGTTGGCGGTCCCCGCTTTATGAGGCTTGGTC
>JAJAZK010000614.1 GCA_026785765.1 Rhodoferax sp.
CTCTGGGGGACAACGCCAACGCGCCATGATTGCGATGGCGCTGGCCTGCAAACCCGCATTGTTGCTGGCCGACGAGCCGACCACGGCACTTGACGTGACGGTGCGTGCACAGATTCTGGATCTGTTGACCGCCCTGCAAAAGGACTACGGGATGGCGGTGCTGATGATCACCCACGACCTGAATCTGGTGCGCAAGTTCGCGGATCGGGTGGCGGTGATGGAGGCCGGCCTGATTGTCGAACAGGGGCCGGTGGACCAGGTGTTTGCAAAACCGCAACACGCCTACACCCGCAAGCTGATCGACAGCAAACCCAGCCGCAATGTGGTGGAAGTAACTGCAGCGGGCGGAGACGCGTCCCTGCCTGCGGTGTTGCAGGCGTCGGCTCTGCGGGTGACCTACCGGACGGCGCGCCCGGGCATTCGCGGTTGGTTCAGCAAAGGCGCCTTTGTTGCCTTGCACGACGCCGCGTTCCGGATTGGCGCTGGGCACACGCTGGGCGTGATAGGTGAATCCGGCTCGGGCAAGTCGACTCTTGCGCTGCGGCGCTGGGCTTGCAGTCCTTCGACGGCGATTTACAGGTCGACGGGCGGCGCTGGGGTGCGGGCAAGGCCAGTGACAAACAATTGAGGCGCACCATGCAAGTGGTGTTTCAGGACCCTTTTTCTTCCTTGTCACCGCGCATGACGGTCGAGGAGATCGTGGGCGAAGGTCTGCTGGTGCACGAGCCAGCGCTGGACATCCAGGGTCGCCAGCAGAGGGTTCTGGCGGCATTGTCGGAAGTCGGGCTTGACGAGGCCCAGTTCGGCAATATTTTGAGTCGCTATCCGCACGAGTTCTCGGGGGGCCAACGCCAGCGGCTGGCGATTGCGCGTGCGCTGATCGTGCAGCCGCGTCTGCTGGTGCTGGATGAGCCGACCAGCGCGCTGGACGTGAC
Source organism: Rhodoferax sp. (assembly GCA_026785765.1). Classification (GTDB taxonomy): domain Bacteria; phylum Pseudomonadota; class Gammaproteobacteria; order Burkholderiales; family Burkholderiaceae_C; genus CAISIP01. Next base: position 936 of record JAJAZK010000614.1, read on the forward strand.
AATCCAGAAGCAGGTGCTGCTATTGCTGCAGCAGTTGCAGCGGGACCATGCGCTGAGTTATCTGCTGATCACCCACGATGTCGATGTGATCCGGGCTATGGCGCACGAGGTCTTGGTACTCAAGGACGGCGAGATTGTCGAAGCCGGCCCGGTGCGCCAGGTGCTCGATGCGCCAGTGCATCCGTACACCCGCAGTCTGGTGGCGGCTGGCGCCTGATTGCCCTGATTTTCGGCTGCTCGGGAGTAGCGTTATTGCAGTTTTGGCTGCGCAAATCGCTGCTTTTTGCGCTAGAATGCTGTGTTCACGACCAAACGGGCGGGTTTCTACCGCCCGTTTTTTTTGGGCGAACGGAACTGTTTCGCCCCGGCGACGGTTGTCTGAGGATGCGATTCACGTGGCACTTGCGCAAATTGTCGAAGAGACGGTGACGGGTCTGGGTTATGACCTGGTGGAGATAGAACGCTCCGCCGGCGGCTTGTTGCGCATTACCATTGATTGGCCCTGGGCGCCGCCGTCCGCTGCTGCGCAGCAGCGGGTACAGGAATTGTTCGTGACGGTCGAGGATTGCGAAAAGGTCACGCGGCAGCTGCTGTTTGCGCTGGAAGTGGATGCGGTGGAATACAAGCGGCTCGAGGTTTCCTCGCCAGGTATCGACCGCCCGTTGCGCGGACTGGCAGATTTTGAGCGTTTTGCCGGTTCCGTGGTGGATGTGACGCTCAAGGCCGCGCTTGGGGCTGCTGCGCAGGGCCTGGTGAATGCGAATCGCAAGAAGTTTCGCGGCGCGCTGGAGCGGTTGCCCGCCGATGTGGTTGGCGTGGTGCGCTGGCAAATCGTGTGGAGTGATGCACCGCCGCCCAAGCCGGGCCGCAAGGTGAGCAGCAAACGCCCGGCGGCGCCGATGCAGGCACTGGGTTTCGGGCTTGACGAGGTGCGCGAAGTGCGCCTGGCGCCGATAGTGAGTTTCAAGGGGCGTGGCGGCAAGCCCGCAGACGATGGTACCGGGCATTGACGCGCCGGGTGGTTGCGTGGATCTTTGCGCGGCCGATGCGGGTGCGACAGGGTCGAAGACTTTAGGAGAGTAATGGCATGAATCGCGAAATGTTGATGTTGGTGGACGCCATCTCACGCGAAAAGAGCGTGGAGCGCGATGTCGTGTTTGCGGCCGTCGAGGCGGCACTGGCGCAGGCGACCAAGAAACTCTATCCGGGCGACGTGGATATCCGGGTGTCAGTCGATCGTGACAGCGGAAACTACGAAACCTTCCGCCGTTGGCACGTGGTTCCCGACGAAGCCGGGTTGCAATTGCCGGATCAGGAGATCCTGTTGTTCGAGGCGATCGAACAGATCCCCGATATCGAGGTTGATGAGTACATCGAAGAGGCTATCGACTCGGTACCGATCGGGCGTATTGGCGCAATGGCGGCCAAGCAGGTGATCCTGCAACGCATCCGTGACGCCGAGCGAGAAATGCTGCTCAACGACTTCATGTCGCGCGGCGAGAAGATCTTCGTCGGGACGGTCAAACGAATGGACAAGGGCGACATCATTGTTGAGAGCGGTCGGGTCGAGGGGCGCTTGCGACGCAACGAAATGATCCCTAAAGAGAACCTGCGCTCGGGTGACCGCGTGCGCGCCATGATCATGGAGGTGGATCTCACCTTGCGCGGCGCTCCCATCATACTGTCGCGGTCTGCGCCCGAGTTCATGATGGAACTGTTTCGTGCCGAAGTGCCGGAAATCGAGCAGGGCCTGCTGGAGATAAAATCCTGCGCCCGTGACCCTGGCTCGCGCGCCAAGATTGCCGTTTTGTCGCATGACAAACGCGTCGATCCCATAGGCACCTGCGTCGGTGTACGCGGCACCCGTGTCAACGGCGTCACCAACGAACTCGCTGGCGAGCGCGTCGATATCGTGTTGTGGAGTGATGACCCGGCACAGTTCGTGATTGGCGCACTTGCCCCGGCCAATGTATCGTCGATCGTGGTGGACGAAGAGCGCCATGCGATGGACGTGGTGGTGGACGAGGAGAACCTCGCCATCGCGATTGGCCGTGGTGGGCAGAACGTGCGCCTGGCATCCGATCTGACCGGTTGGAAGATCAACATCATGGACGCCGCCGAGTCGGCCCAGAAGCAGGCCACAGAAACCGATTCCGGACGCAAGCTGTTCATGGAAAAACTCGACGTGGATGAGGAGATTGCCGACATCCTGATCGCCGAAGGATTTACCAGCCTTGAAGAGGTGGCGTATGTCCCGTTGCAGGAAATGCTGGAGATCGAGAGTTTCGACGAGGACACGGTCAACGAGCTGCGCACCCGGGCCAAGGATGCGCTGTTGACGATGGCAATTGCCCATGAGGAAAACGTCGAGCAAGTCTCCCAGGATTTGCGCTCGCTGGATGGTCTCACCCAGGACGTGATCGGCAAGTTGGCCGACAACGGTATCCACTCCCGCGACGACCTGGCCGACCTGGCCGTGGACGAACTCAC
>JAJAZK010000615.1 GCA_026785765.1 Rhodoferax sp.
CCTCATAACCGTCGAGCATGCCCTTGATGGTCTCGGTGTTGTACAACACACCGTCGTACGTGGACTGGGTCAGCGTCAACACACGCGGTTTGACGATTTTTGCGTCCACCCCCCTCAGCAGCGGGTTGGCGGCGATCTTGGCCTGGATCGCGGCGGGCTCGAACTCCTCTTTTGGGATCGGGCCGATGATGCCGAAATGGTTGCGCGTGGGCTTGAGAAACACCGGGATGGCACCGGTCATGATGATCGCGTGCAGGATGGACTTGTGGCAGTTGCGGTCCACCACCACCACATCGCCCGGTGCCACGCAGTGGTGCCACACCATCTTGTTCGAAGTACTGGTGCCGTTGGTGACAAAGAAACAGTGGTCGGCGTTGAAGATACGTGCCGCATTGCGCTCGGACGCGGCAATCGGCCCGGTATGGTCGAGCAACTGACCGAGTTCCTCCACGGCATTACAAACGTCGGCGCGCAGCATGTTCTCGCCGAAGAACTGGTGGAACATCTGGCCCACCGGGCTCTTCAGGAAAGCCACGCCGCCCGAGTGTCCTGGGCAGTGCCACGAATAGGAACCATCCTCGGCGTAATCCAGCAAGGCCTTGAAAAACGGCGGCTGCACACCCTCCAGATAACTTTTTGCCTCGCGGATGATGTGGCGCGCTACAAACTCCGGCGTGTCCTCGAACATGTGGATGAAGCCATGCAGCTCGCGCAGGATGTCGTTGGGGATATGGCGTGAGGTCTTGGTTTCGCCATAAACGTAGATCGGCACCTCGAGGTTCTTGCGTCGCACCTCCTCGATGAACTGGCGCAGGTTGAGCACGGCAGGGTCCAGATCCGGCCCCGGCGTGAACTCCTCATCGTCGATCGACAGGATGAATGCGCTGGCACGTGACTGCTGCTGGGCGAACTGCGACAGATCGCCGTAACTGGTCACACCCAGTACCTCGAAGCCCTCGCTCTCGATGGCCTGCGCCAAAGCACGGATGCCGAGTCCGGAGGTGTTTTCGGAGCGAAAGTCTTCATCGATGATAACGATGGGAAAGCGAAATTTCATAAGGGCTCCGAACCGCTGAACCGGCAAACAATATTTCAATCAGGCGCGCAGTGTAAGGAATTAGCGTTGCGGCGAGCTCGAAGCCGCGCACAATGGTCCGACAATGTGGCGTAAGCAAGACACTTGGCGAAGGAGAGACTCATGGAGATGGCAACCATCTGGTGGCTGGCAACGGGAGCCGCAGTAGCGGCTGAGCTGTTCACAGGGACGTTTTACCTGCTGATGTTTGCCGTCGGACTGGCAGCGGCGGCCCTGGCGGCCCACGCTGGCTTGGGCAACAGCACGCAGCTGGTGGTGGCGGCGGTTGTTGGTGGCGGCGCGGTGTTTGGCTGGCACATGCGCAAAATCCGCCGCCCGACCGCGCCGGTCGCCAGTGCCAACAAGGACGTCAATCTGGACATCGGTGAAACCGTCCACATAGAGCATTGGGGGCCCGACGGCACCGCCACCATAAAGTACCGTGGCGCCAATTGGACTGCGATACACCGCCCTACGGCCGCGCCGTCCACCGGCGCGCACCGCGTCGCCGAGGTCATCGGCAGTCGGCTGGTGGTCGAAAAGATCTAGTTCATTCACTTTGCCCAGTTACCCATAACCACAACGGAATCCACCATGGAAATAGCCATCCTCATCATCGTCATCGCCGCCATCTTCATCACCCGATCCATCAAGGTCGTACCGCAGCAGCACGCCTGGGTGGTGGAGCGGCTGGGCAAGTACCACGGCACGCTGACGCCGGGGCTCAACATCCTGGTGCCTTTCGTGGACAAGGTAGCCTACAAACACGTGCTGAAAGAAATCCCGCTGGACATTCCCAGCCAGGTCTGCATCACACGCGACAACACACAGCTGCAGGTGGACGGCATCCTTTACTTCCAGGTGACCGACGCCATGCGCGCGAGTTATGGTTCGTCGAACTACATCACGGCCATTTCGCAACTGGCACAGACCTCTCTGCGTTCCGTCATCGGCAAGCTTGAGCTCGACAAGACGTTCGAGGAACGCGCCATCATCAACTCGCAGGTGGTCGCGGCCATCGACGAGGCGGCGCTGAACTGGGGCGTCAAGGTGCTGCGCTACGAAATCAAGGACCTGACACCGCCCAAGGAAATCCTGCTCGCGATGCAGTCGCAGATCACCCCCGACCGCCAGAAGCGCGCCCAGATCGCCGCAACTGAAGGCCGCCGCCAGGAACAGATCAACATCGCCACCGGCGAGCGCGAGGCCTTCATCGCCCGCTCCGAGGGCGAAAAACAGGCGGTCATCAACAAGGCGCAAGGCGACGCGCAGTCCATCCTGGCGGTGGCAGAGGCCACCGGACAGGCGATCGAACGCATTGCCGCAGCCATCCGACAGCCCGGTGGTGAACAGGCAGTACAACTCAAGGTAGCCGAGAAAGCCGTGGACGCCTACAGCCGCGTCGCCAGTGACGCCACGACCACCCTAATCGTGCCGAGCAACATGACCGAAGTCTCGGCCCTGATCGCCTCTGCCATGAAGATGGTGCAGACGCAAAAGGCCTGAGCCGGGGCCGATTGCAACAGCGCCCTCAGAGGCCTGGCCGACACTGCTGCGCCCGGGCCCGCTGGTACAATTCTGGGGACTGGAGAGGTGGATGAGCGGTTTAAGTCACACGCCTGGAAAGCGTGCGAGGGGTAAAACCCTCCGCGGGTTCGAATCCCGCCTTCTCCGCCAGGAAAATGAGCAAATACGGGCCTTGACGGCCCGTTTTTCTTTTCTGCCCTTGTTTGCGCCCATGATTCACTGAATGTACTTGGGCCAATGCGCAGGGGCAGAGGGCTGCTGCGCGGTCGGTCGGTGGCGCCGCAGGTCGCTTTGGATCACTCAAGCC
>JAJAZK010000616.1 GCA_026785765.1 Rhodoferax sp.
ATGGATGTGCGTCAACTAAATATCGGGGACCCGGTGGTGAATCGCGCCCACGGTGGCGGACGTTACCGCGGACTGGTGCACCTCGAGCTTGGACAAAAGCACGACGACGGTACCCCGATTGCGCAGGAGTTTCTGCACCTGGAATACGCTGACAAAGCGACGCTATATGTACCGGTGAGCCAGTTGCAGCTAATCGGCCGCTACACCGGGGTCAGCGCCGATGAGGCGCCATTACACAAGCTCGGTTCCGGTCAATGGGAAAAGGCCAAACGCAAGGCCGCGCAACAAGTCCGCGACGCAGCTGCCGAGTTACTCAATATCTATGCCCGACGCGCACTGCGCGAAGGTCACGCGTTCCGGTACTCGCCCAACGATTACGAGATTTTCGCGAAGGATTTCGGCTTTGAGGAAACCGCCGACCAGCGCGCTGCGATCCATGCGGTGATCCAGGACATGATCAGCCCGCGCCCGATGGACCGCCTGGTGTGCGGTGACGTCGGTTTTGGCAAGACCGAGGTGGCGTTGCGCGCTGCCTTCATCGCCGTGACCGGCGGCAAGCAGGTGGCCCTGCTGGCACCCACGACCCTGCTTGCGGAGCAGCATTACCAGACCCTGTTGGACCGGTTCGGCAAGTGGCCAGTCAAAGTCGCCGAGATGAGCCGGTTTCGCTCGGGCAAGGAAATCACGTCTGCGCTCAAGGGGCTGGCCGATGGCACCATTGACATCGTGGTCGGAACCCACAAGCTTTTGAGCCAGAAAACCCTGTTTAGCAACCTCGGGCTGCTGATCATCGATGAGGAGCACCGCTTCGGGGTACGCCACAAGGAAACCATGAAGGCACTGCGCGCAGAGGTGGACGTGCTGACACTCACCGCCACGCCGATCCCGCGCACCCTGGGCATGGCGCTGGAAGGCCTGCGCGACCTCAGTGTCATCGCTACCGCACCGCAGCGCCGGCTGTCCATCAAGACCTTTGTGCGCACCGAAGGCAATGGGGTGATCCGCGAAGCGGTACTGCGCGAACTCAAACGCGGCGGCCAGGTCTACTTTCTGCACAACGAAGTCGACACCATCGAGAACCGGCGTGCCAGGCTGGAGGAGTTGTTGCCTGAGGCCCGCATCGCGGTGGCGCATGGCCAGATGCCGGAACGCCAGCTGGAGTCGGTGATGCGCGACTTCATCGCGCAGCGCTACAACCTGCTGCTGTGCTCGACCATCATCGAAACCGGGATCGACGTGCCTACCGCCAACACCATCGTGATGAGCCGCGCCGACAAGTTCGGGCTGGCGCAATTGCACCAGCTGCGCGGCCGTGTCGGTCGCAGCCACCACCAGGCGTATGCGTACCTGATGGTGCCGGACATCGAAGGCCTGACCAAACAGGCCAGCCAGCGCCTGGACGCAATACAGCAGATGGAAGAACTGGGTTCCGGCTTCTACCTGGCCATGCATGACCTGGAGATTCGCGGCGCTGGCGAGGTACTGGGCGAGAACCAGAGCGGCAATATTCTGGAGATCGGATTCCAGCTCTACAACGAAATGCTCTCCGAAGCGGTCAGTGCCCTGAAGGCCGGCAAGGAGCCAGACCTGCTGGCCCCGTTGGGCGCCACCACCGACATCAACCTGCATGCACCAGCCTTGCTGCCAAGCGATTATTGTGGTGACGTCCACCTGCGCCTGAGCTTCTACAAGAAGCTGGCCAGTGCCAGGACTGCAGAGCAGATCGATGCCGTGCTCGAAGAACTGGTGGACCGCTTCGGAAAACTGCCGCCACAGGCCCAGTCCCTGTTCGACGTACACCGGCTGCGTGTGTTGGCAAAGCCCTACGGTGTAGTCAAGGTCGATGCGGCCCCGCTTGGGACAACCATCACCTTTCGAAAGGAAGCCCCCGTCGACCCGCTGCGCATCATTGATCTGATCCGCAAGACCGGCATATCAAGCTGGTAGGAAATGAAAAACTGCGCATCGAGCGCGCATTGCCGGAGCCCCATGAACGGGTACTCATGGTGCGCGAGGTGTTACGCAGCCTGGGCCAGCCGGTGGCGCCGGGTGTCGAGCTCACGGCATGACCCAGGCTGCAAATTCGCCAGCCACCTTGCCAGCCGCCGAGTACGCGCCAGGACTGGTGCTGCGTGGTGTGGTGCCGCCCTTGGCACTGCGCGACTTCGGATTGATTGCCTTCGACATGGACTCGACGTTGATCAACATCGAATGTGTGGACGAAATCGCGGCCATGGTCGGCGCAAAGGACGCGGTGGCGGCCATCACCGAGGCTGCCATGCGGGGCGAGATTCCGGACTACAAAGCCAGCCTGCGGGCACGGGTCGCGCTACTGGCGGGAGCGCGTTTGCAGGATCTGGAAGCGGTGTACCAGCAGCGCTTGCGTCTCAATCCGGGAGTGCAGGAACTGGTTCAGGCCTGCAAGGCAGCTGGCATGAAAGTGCTGCTGGCCAGCGGTGGTTTCACTTTCTTCAGCGACCGCGTGCGCGACCGGCTCGGCATCGACTTCACCCGATCCAACGTGCTGGAGTTGCGCGACCACCGCCTGACCGGGAAGATGGTCGATCAGAGCTGGGGCGATATCTGTGACGGCGAGGAAAAAGCCCGCATGCTGCGCGACACCTGTGCGGCGCTGGGCCTGCAGACGCAGCAGGCCATTGCAGTTGGCGACGGCGCAAATGATTTGCCAATGATGGCACTGTCGGGTCTGTCGGTGGCCTACCACGCCAAGCCTGGAGTCCGGGCGCAGGCGCATGTCGCCATCAACAGCGGCGGCATGCACCGGTTGCTGGAAATCCTGCATTGAGCAGGCGGCGCGGGCATGCCGCTATCCGGTCGCAGGACCCAGGCGAACCACAAAACGTGTGCCCTGCCCTTCAGTGGTGAACACCTCGATCGTGCCACCATGCAGGTCCACCGAGTTCTTCACGATCGCCAGGCCGAGCCCGGTACCGAGGATGTCGCCCACATTGCTACCCCGATGAAAGGGCTCGAACAGGTGACCGATTTCCGCAGCCGGGATACCAATGCCCTGGTCGGCCACTTCGAACACCGTCTGTCCGCGCGACTCCCAGACCGTGAGTTGGGCCTTGCCACCAGGCCGGGAGTATTTGATCGCATTCGACAACAGGTTCCCAAGGATGTGCCGCAACAACTTGTCATCGTAGTCCCCGTCCGTCACGCCAAGGCGATACTCCATCTGCAGCCTGGCGTGGGAATCGAGGGTTTGCGCCTGCGCCTGTGCAACCAGTTCCACGCACAAGGCGCGCAAATCGATGCGCCGCGGGAGAAACTCCAGCATCTGCGCGTCGGCTTTGCCCAGCAGCAGTACCCGGTCGAGCATGCGGGTCATGCGGTGCACGCCCGCCTCGATCACCTCCAGCAGCTCGTGCCGCTCGGCCGGTGGCAGGCGCTCATGGTAGTGTTTGAGCAGGTCCTGGGACGACAGGATAGTGGACAGCGGCGTACGAAACTCATGGCTGGTCATCGCCACAAAACGCGAACGCAGATCGTTCAGTTCCTGCTGGCGATCGAGGGCGATGCGGGTGTCCAGTTCGGCCTGATGGCGCTCGGTCACATCGAGAAAATAGATCAGCAAGCCGGGGCGTCCGTCCCAGGGAACGGTCGTGTCGCCCAGCTCCAGCCACTTGAAAGGTCGTCCTGGCCAGTACAGGCGCAACTGGATGCGTTCTGCCACTGGTTCACCCGCCACGCGGCGGCGCGCCCGTTCCGTCAATGCCGCGCGGTCATCCACATGCACCCGGCGCAGCGCCCCACGCGCCATGATCTCCTCGCGGCTGGACTCCAGAATTTCGGCGGCACGGGCGTTGACGAACACGAACCGGTCGTCCAGCACCACCATCATGCCTTCGGCCACATGTTCGATCACCGCGCGGTAATGCTCCTGCGACTGCTCCAGCGCAAGAACCACTGCCTGCTTTGCGACGATCTGCGCCTGCGCCAACTCCTTCTCCTTGCGCGCGGTATTGATGCGATCGGCCAGGGCGAACGACAGCAGCAGCATTTCCAGGGCGGAACCGATCAGCAGGGAATTGGCGGTGAACACGTTGGATGG
>JAJAZK010000617.1 GCA_026785765.1 Rhodoferax sp.
GCCGCTCCCAAGGCGCTCGCTACCGCAGCCGCCAGGCAAAGGTACTCCGATAAACGCCGCCGGGCCGCCCCCAAGGCGCAGCGTGGAGGTTACCTTATGACCCAGGACGCAGTTGCCGGCCATGTCGGCATGGAGTTGCGCAATTTGCGTGTGGTCTACGATGGTTTTGTGGCGGTTGCCGACACCTCGCTCAAGGTCGACGCGGGCCACAGTTTTGGCATTGTGGGCGAATCCGGCTCGGGCAAGTCGACCGTTCTGCGCGCCATCTGCGGCCTGGCGCCGCTGGCGTCGGGCAGCGTGCAGTTGCAGGGCGGCAACGGCATGCCGCTGCCAGCACCCGGCAGCAAACCGTTCCGGCGCCTGGTGCAGATGGTGTTTCAGGATCCCTATGGATCGCTGCATCCGCGCCAGACTGTGGACCGCATCCTGGCCGAGCCACTGGCCATCCACGGCATTGGCGATGCGGAAGGACGCATCCAACGTGCCCTCGACGACGTTGGCCTGGGCAACGGATTTCGCTTCCGTTACCCGCACCAGCTCTCCGGCGGCCAGCGCCAGCGCATCGCGATTGCGCGCGCCCTGATCCTGGAGCCGCAGATCCTGCTGCTCGACGAGCCAACGTCGGCGCTGGACGCCTCGGTGCAGGCAGAGGTCCTCAACCTGTTGGAAACATTACGCGCGCAGCGCAGCCTGACCTTCATCATGGTCAGCCATGATCTGGCAGTTGTCACCCACATGTGTGAACGACTGATGGTGATGCAACGCGGCAAAACGGTAGAGCTGCTGGCTTCGGCCGACCTCGCCGCGCACCGGGTACAAGAAGAATACACGCGCAACCTGATGGTTGCGTCCGCCGGATTCAGCCGCAAGGAGGCCGCGTAATGATCAAGTGGGAAGCCCACGCCTGTCTACCCCTGCATCCGCAGGCGGACTTCGCGCCAATCGAGCGCTTTCACGCCGCCGGCGTGAACTATGTGTCGATCAATATCGGTATGGACATGAACCCGTTGCCGCAGGTGATGGCAGTGATCGCCGGGTTTCGCGCAACCATCGCGGCCCAGCCCGGGCGTTACCTGCTGGCCGCCAACGTGCAGGACATCCGCGACGCGGCGGCGGCCGGCAAGCTGGCGATCGGCTTTGACCTGGAGGGAGCGTTGCCGCTGCTGGAACAACCGGAGATGGTTGCGCTGTACAAGAGCCTGGGCGTGCGCCAGATGCACCTGGCGTACAACCGCAACAACAGTGTCGCCGGCGGCTGCCACGATACCGAGCAAGGCCTGACTGCGCTGGGCCGGCGCATCGTTTCTGCCATCAACGGGGCCGGGGTGCTGATGGACTGCTCGCACACCGGGCGGCGCTGCAGCCTGGACATCATGGCGGCATCGAAGCAGCCGGTCATCTTCAGCCACTCCAACCCGCTGGCCTTGGTGGAGCATGGCCGCAACGTGACGGACGAGCAAATTCGCGGCATCGCCGCCACCGGCGGTGTGGTGTGTGTCTCCGGCGTCTCCAAGTTTCTCGGCACCAACACTCCCGACGCCGACGCTGTGGCGCGCCATGCGGCCTATGTGGCCGATCTGGTGGGTGTGCCACACGCCGGCATTGGCCTGGACATCAGCTTTGCGCAAGCCGGGCTCAATGACGACCCGCCTGGCGACTACGACCCGGCTTACTGGTGGCCAAGGTCCGCCGGCTACGACCGCAGTCCCATCGCACGCTCCGCGTACCCACCCATCGACAGCTGGCAGGTGCTGGACGCCGCGCTGCAACGCACCGGGATGACGCCCGATGAAGCAGCGCTGGTGATGGGCGGCAACATGATGCGGGTGGCCGCGCAGGTGTGGGGCTAATCCAGGGCCTCTGAAGCGACCACGAGGACCATCCGAACATGTTGTCCGTCCCCGCAATTCGGCTGGCCCTGCCTGGCGACGCGCGCGCCATCGCGGAGATGTCGCGCGACTTCATTGAACACGGACTTGGCTGGAGCTGGACCATGGACCGCGTTTTGCACTCCCTGCGTGACCCTGCAACGAATGTGGCGGTGATGCACAAGCGCAAAAACCTGTGCGGCTTTGGCATCATGCAATACGGCGATGACAACGCCCATCTGGCCCTGTTGGCGTTGCAGCCGGGCGCGCGCCACCAGGGTCTTGGCGCACGCCTGCTCGGCTGGCTGGAGCACCCGGCGTGTTGCGCCGGAATACCATTGGTCCGGGCTGAAGCGCGCGCTGACAACCACTGCGCCATCGCGTTTTACCGACGCTGCGGGTACTCAGTCACAGGCCGCGTGCACGGCTACTATGACGGGCTCGTGGACGCGCTGCGGCTTGAGAAAAGTCTTGCTGGGGCCAAACACTGATCCTTGCGCCGGACGCCCTGACCGGCTCAGCCGGCCGTCGGCACGAATCGCACGACGGCCACCGGGGAGAGATCGCGCGAGACGGCAAGCCAGCGTTCGCCCGCGTCCGCGCTCGTCCACACCCCGCCGCAGGCACCGGTTCTCCGGCGAAGTGGTGCGCTTCGATCTGCCAGCGCGCCTTTGCACCACGCACTACAAACAGGCCCTTTCGGTTTCCAACCAGCGATGGGTTCATTTTTTGTCTCCTACGCGGCTGCGGCAGAGCTCAGCCGCCACTCAAAGCTTGCACGACGAAGCACACCGTCCCCCGCTTGCACCGGCTGCTCAAGGGTTACCCGGTATTGCACCATCTGCTGGTTCACGAACACGGCCACGTGTCTGCGCACGCAGCGCTGATCGTCATATATGTGTGTGCCGAAGCCGGAGCCGCCAGCAAGGCGGCGTGGCGCACTTCGCGCAGGGTTCCGGGCGGCACGGTCTGCGCCGGACATTCCACATGGCGGCGCAAACTGGCGGCAAATTCGACAACGGTCATGGTGCGAGGTTCCAGGTGCACGGCATACCTATTTTGGTACCGGCCCCGCCTGGCTGACCGCGGCTGCGCGGACAATATGTGCTCGCCCAGTGCATCCTCTTAACCAACGCACCGTGCAGCAACCCACCGTCCTCATCCTGGCCTCCGGGCGCGGCGAGCGTTTTACTGCTTCCGGCGGCACTACCCACAAGCTGCAGGCGCGCCTGGGTGACCTGACCGTGCTGCAAAACACGATCGCTGCCGCGCGCGCCAGCGGCCTGTCCTGGCATGTGGAAGATGCCGGCCACCCGGGCATGGGAGACTCCATCAGCGCAGCGGTGCGCGCAACAGCACAAGCCAATGGCTGGCTGATCCTGCCTGGGGACTTGCCGTTAATCCAGCCAGCCACTTTGCAACTGGTTGCCATCGCGCTGAAGTACCACGACATCGTGCTGCCGCGATATCGCGGCGAACGCGGCCACCCGGTCGGTTTTAGCGCAGCCTGCGGCCCTGCCCTGATGGCGCTGCGCGGCGACAAGGGCGCCGCCGGCCTGCTACGCGAACGCGGTGTCCACGATCTGGTGCTGCGTGACGCCGGTTGCTTCACCGACATCGATACCGTAGACGATTTGGAGCGCGCCCGCCAGCTACTGGCCCGTTGAAACCC
>JAJAZK010000618.1 GCA_026785765.1 Rhodoferax sp.
AACGTGTCGCGAGCCAGGTCGACACCGGGATGATGTTCGTCAACAACATCGATTGGTCCGATGCTGACCTGCCCTTCGGCGGCATCAAGGGCTCCGGTTATGGCCGCGAGCTGGGCCTGATGGGTATCCAGGAGTTCGTCAACAAGAAGTTGGTCCGCAGCGGGCATATCGCGGCACCGGTGTGAGGTCGGGGGACAACCTATGAGCACCCCTGCCCAGCAACTCCCTGGTAGCGCCATCACCAGCCGGGTTGATCACGCATTGCCCCCTTCAAAGCCGAAGCAAATCATCGGGTTGTTTGTTTGGCTCGCGATCAGTTTTGTTGCCTCTGGCGTTGGCGCCGTAGCGTCAATGCGCGCCGCGCCTTTCTACGGGCAACTGATGCAGCCGAGTTGGGCGCCGCCGCCCTCGATCTTCGGACCAGTCTGGACTATTCTGTATATCTTGATGGGCATCGCCGCATGGCTGGTATGGCGCACAGGCGGATTTCGCGCCAATCGTGCATCACTGTCCTTGTTTTTACTGCAGCTTGCGGTGAATTCCCTGTGGACCTGGCTCTTCTTTGCGTGGAACCAAGGCGCTTTGGCGTTCGCCGATATTGTGCTGCTTTGGTTGCTTGTCCTGGCAACACTGGTATCTTTCTGGCGGATACGCCCATTGGCAGGCGCACTCCTCATTCCGTATCTGTTGTGGGTCAGCTTCGCTGGCGCCCTCAATTTTTCTCTGTGGCAACTCAATCCGCAAGTTCTGGGGTGAGGCGCCGCGAAATTCAAACGCCGTATTCTGGCCTGCCCATCCGACGCACTACCTGAGTGGGGTGGTGGACTTGGTGCTGGCGCATCATTTGGAGGCGGCTTTCCGCAATGAGGCCGGCGCGCCGGGGAGCACGCGTGCCTGTTTTACTAGTTGCCCGCAGTCGCTGTCCTTGCCAGGGCCGGAGTCAAGCAGGGGGATCAGTGCCAGGAACGGGTTGACAACGCCCAGCGCGATGGCGCCCAGCGCGCGGACGGCAACCTGTGCCTTGTCCACCTCCACCACGGGGCTGGCCAGGCTGCCGGTCACATGGATCGGGCTGCGCAAGGAAACAAAACTGGTGTTCTTGGTACGCTGGTTCAGCGTAAGGTCGAGCGTCTCGGTTGCCAGATCGACGCTTCCTCTACCCAGGATGGTCGTCACTGCGGTATCGAATACCAGGGCGTCGACCTGCATCGTCCCGCCGCGCACCTCAAAGTCGGCCACCGCGCAACGCAGTTTGATGAGGCGGTCGCCGGCCAGATTGAGCTGCAATATCTCCCACAGGTGCAATCCGGCCTTTTCCATCAGTAACTGGCTGATTTCGCCGCCCGTCACCACCAGGCCGACCTGGCCGCTTGCGACCCCCAGCATGCTGCCTACCGACGCGCCACTGCCGGCGAGGTCGAGCTTGCCATTGAGTTCACCGATGCTGTTCTTGCCCAATGCGACACCCGGGAAGATCTGGCCGATCTGCAGTTTGTTGGCGGCGATGCGCGCGTGCGCACGCGTCGGGCGCTGGTTGCCGTCAAGCGAGATGGTGCCGCGCAGATGCCCCTGCGCCACGCGCAAGTCCAGCGGATCGAGCGTGAGCAGCGCATTGCGCAGGCTCAGGTGAGTGTCCAGTCGCTCCAATGGCAGGCCGTCGGACCGGTGGATGGATTTCGCCTGCAGCGTGACTTCCGCGTCCAGGCTTTTCCAGCGTTCGGTGTTGAACGGCAGATCGGGCAGTACGCGCGCCAATTTAGCCCGAGTCTTGGATGCGGGAGTGGGCGCCGTCTTCGTTGCCGCCTCGACGGCTCCCACGCGCATGCCGATCAGCGGCCCGAGATCAGCCATGTCCAGCACGGTGGATGTCAGGCTTGCGGTTAACAAGGGGCGTTGCCCACCGGTCTCCACCACAATAGACCCGGCGAGGTCGCTGCGGCCGATGCGTCCCGTGAAATTTTCGTATTGCCAACGGTTAGCACTGCGCACCAGATGGCCACCGGTGACGTAGTCGCCGCTGCTGGGCAGTACGATGCCGAGCAAAACGTAGAGCTCGGCCAGATTGTCGCCGCTGAGCCCCATCTGCATGTCGACGGCGCTGGGTTGCAGCAGGCCAGTGATGCTGCCGTTGGCCCGCACGCGGGTGTGACCGAACGTGGCATCGATGTCCAACGCATATGGTTTGCTCTCGTCGCGAATGGACAACACCGGACCGCCACGGCCTTGCGCCTGCAGCGGCAACCCGCGGAAGCTGCCACGGGCCTTGAACACGCGGCCGTCGGCGGCATTGTCTGCGTCGGCCCTGGGTGCTGTCGACAAAGAGGCAAGGATGCTGGTTTTCTGCAAGGCGTCGTCGTAACCCAGCGTGCCATCGTTGATGCGCAGCCGGTCGACCCGGATGCGCGCCTTTTCGTCCCGTTGCCCAAGGTCCAGCAGCCAGCTCTTGCGCCCGTCGGCAGATTGCTCCAGATACAGGCTGGCGTTGCCCAGCACCACTTCAGGAAAGACCAGTGCACGGCGCAGCAATTGCAACAGGTCGATGCTGATGTCCACACTCTCGGCGACCAGCATGCGCGGCTCTTTGGCCCATGGCGGGTTGGCGAATTCCAGGCCGGCTGCGCGCAGGCGCGGCGATGGCCAACCCCAATGCATCGTGAGATCTCCGCGAATGGCCAAAACGCGTCCGGTCCGCTCCAGCGC
>JAJAZK010000619.1 GCA_026785765.1 Rhodoferax sp.
GGCGCTGGCATAGTCTTCGACCAGGTCGCCGCCGCCGTTTGCGGCGATGGAATCCAGCAACCGGTCGACCAGACGCACCAGGTCTGCTTCCATGGCGGCGATGGCACGCCGCGTGAGTGCCCCCATGATGAGTTTTCGCACCCGCGTGTGCAAGGGCGGGTCGTTAAACACCAGACTGGTGGTGTGGTGCTCGAACAGGGGGCTGTGTTGGTACTTTGGCGCGAACTCCACGCGTTTGTCGGAGCTGAAGTTGTAGTCGTCCCGGTACACCGCGACCAAGTCGGCATAGCGCGTCAGAAACAGCGATCCGTCGGGCATGGGCCGTACCGGCTGCTGCGTGCGCAGGCAGTCGTAGACCGGGTAGGGGTCGGCATAGAAGTCGCCGGGCAGCGCACGCAGATCGAAGCTGGCGGCGATCTCCTGCGCCCGCTGCGGCTCCATCGGCGGCGTGGTGAATGCCGGTCGTTTCACTTGCAAGGCTCCATGCGTCTTTGGCCGTGCCGCGCCTTACCCTTATGCCTGCAACAGATCGCGCACGGCAAACAACACGCCGTCCGGGTCCTCGGCCATCATCTGGTGGCCGACGCCCAGCAGCACGACTTTGGCGTTGCGCGCGGCCCGCACCAGACTCTGGGCGGCTTTGGGCGGTGCCATCTGGTCCTTCTTGCCGAGCAAGAACAGGGTGGGCGCCTGTACCAGCGCCATCGCCGCTTCGCCATCCGCATAACGGTCACAGGCCTGGAAAACGGTGTGGAACAGGTTGACGGCAGCATTGCTCGCCAGCACGCGGCGCATCAGGGCGCGCGAGCCGCCGTAGACCCAGCTGCCTGGCCCTAAAGTCGATGGCGGCGGCGCCAGCGTGGAGTGGGAGAACTGGTTGACCATCGCGATCGCCTTTTGTGGCTCATTCAGCGACGCCTGCAGCAGTGCTGGCGACACCTTCATCGGGAAGGCGACACCCAGCAGCGCCAAGTGGCTGACGCGGCCAGGCGCACGCGCCGCCACCTCCAACGCCACCAGCGCGCCAAAGCTGTGGCCAACGATGGCTGCGCTAGACACGCTTGCTGCGTCCAGCAGGGCCAGCACAAAGTCGGCGGCCTGCTGCACGCTCGCCGGAGGCGCGCCCGCACTCTTCGCGTGGCCGGGCAGGTCGGGCGCCAACACGTTCCAGCCATGGTGCGCCAGGTACCGTGTCTGTAGTCCCCACACACTGTGGTCGTTGAGTACGCCGTGGATGAACAATACGGTCGGTTTGGCCGGGTCGAAGGCCTTGCCACCGGTGTAACAAAAGGTCGTGGCGGCGTTGACCTGGAGTTCCATGCTCAGGCCCCGGCTTTCCCGGCAGCGCGCAAGGCACGTTCCAGGTCGTCTTGCAAATCTGCCGGATCCTCCAGGCCAATCGACAGCCGGATCGTGCCCTGCGTGATGCCGCCAGCCGCGAGTGCGGCGTCGTCCATGCGAAAGTGTGTGGTGCTTGCCGGATGGATGACCAGGCTGCGGCAGTCCCCTACATTGGCCAGGTGGCTGAACACCTGCAGCGCATCGACAAAGGCCTTGCCTTGCGCGCGACTGCCACGGATGTCGAAACTGAACACCGAGCCGGCCCCGCGCGGCAGCATGGTCCTGGCAAGCGCATGGCTGGGGTGGCCGGGCAACAGCGGATGGCCGACCCGCGCCACAAACGGGTGGCTGGCAAGGAACTCTACGACCCTTTCCGTATTGGCCATGTGGCGCGTCATACGCAACGACAGGGTTTCAATCCCCTGCAGTACCAGCCAGGCCGAATGCGGGCTCAAGGCGGCTCCGAAGTCGCGCAGACCTTCACGCCGCGCCCGCAGCAAAAAGGCGCCGACGGTGGATTCGTCGGTGAACACCATGTTGTGAAAGCCGGCATACGGCGCCGCAAGTTCGGCAAACTTGCCGGTGCGGGCGTGGGCGGCTGCCCAGTCGAAAGAACCGGCGTCCACCACCAGGCCGGCAATCACCGTGCCATGGCCACTGAGGAACTTGGTCGCCGAGTGATACACCAGATCGGCGCCGTAGTCGAAGGGCTTGAGCAACCAGGGAGTAGTCAATGTCGAGTCCACCAGCAGCGGCACACCGGCGTCGTGCGCGATGGCGGCAACGGCGGCGATGTCGAGCACGTCCAGGCCCGGATTGCCGACCGTCTCGCCGAAGAAGAGCCGGGTGTTGGGACGCACGGCGGCACGCCAGCCGTCGAGGTCCGCCGGTTTGACGAACGTGGTCTCGATACCAAAACGGCGCAAGGTGTAGTGCAGCAGATTCTGCGACCCGCCGTACAAGGCGGTCGAGGCGACGATATGGCCACCGGCACCCATCAATGTGGCCACAGCCAGGTGCAGCGCGGCTTGCCCGCTGGCCGTGGTGATGGCGCCGATGCCGCCTTCCAGGGCCGAGATGCGTTGCTCCAGCACCGCGTTGGTGGGGTTGCTGATGCGGGAGTAGACGTGGCCGGCCCGCTCCAGGTTGAACAGCGCGGCAGCATGGTCGCTGGACTCGAACACAAACGAGGTGCTCAGATGGATAGGCACCGCGCGCGCTCCCGTGCTGGGGTCGGGCGCCGCGCCCGCATGCAGGGCCAGGGTGTCGAAGCCAGGGTCGGAATAACCGGGCATGCAAGTCTCCAGGGACGTTGGTGGTTTGCATGGATTGTGGGCTATATTGCAAGGTGAGGAGAACACCATGAAAGTCAGCGACATATTGCGGGTGAAGGGCGGCACTCTGTTCACCGCCTCGCCGGACGAGGCACTCGCCGAAGCGGTGAAGCTGATGGCCGACAAGGACATCGGTTCGCTGGTGGTGATGGAGCGTGGCGAGCTGGTCGGCATGTTGACCTTTCGCGAGGTGATCCAGACCCTGGTAAAGAATGGAGGCTCGCTGGGCGCGCTTCTGGTGCGCGGCGCCATGGACGACGCGCCACTCACTTGCATGCTGGAGACCGAACTCGACGAGGTGCGGCGCATGATGCTGGAGCGCCATGCGCGCTACCTGCCAGTGATGGATCAGCGCATGCTGATGGGGGTGGTGAGTTTTTACGATGTCGCCAAGGCGGTGGTCGACAGCCAGAACTTCGAGAACAAGATGCTCAAGGCCTATATCCGGGACTGGCCGGACACTGAACTCGAGAAACCGTAATACCTGCGCGTATGCCGTCGCGGATAATCCGGTCATGAGCGGCAACACCTTTGGCAACCTGTTTGCCGTCACGAATTTCGGCGAGTCCCACGGCCCGGCCATCGGATGTGTGGTCGATGGCTGCCCGCCCGGCATGGCCCTGTGCGAGGCAGACATCCAGGGCGATCTGGACCGGCGTCGCCCGGGCACGTCCAAGTTCGTGACGCAGCGCAATGAGCCCGACACGGTGCAGATTCTCAGTGGCGTTTACGAGGGAAAGACCACCGGCACACCGATCTGCCTGCTGATTGGGAACACCGACCAGCGCAGCAA
>JAJAZK010000620.1 GCA_026785765.1 Rhodoferax sp.
GCACTCGGCTATTCGCTCTGGCGACAGGTTGATGTTGATGCCCAGCGCCTCCATCAAGTCGGCACTGCCGCTCTTGCTGCTGACCCCGCGATTGCCGTGTTTGCTGACTTTGGCCCCGGCAGCCGCCGCCACGAACATCGAACAGGTCGATATGTTGAACGTGTGCGCGCCGTCCCCGCCGGTACCGACTATGTCGACCAGATGGGTTTTGTCGGCCACGTGCACCTTGGTGGAGAACTCGCGCATCACCTGCGCCGCCGCGGTGATTTCGCCAATGGTTTCCTTCTTCACGCGCAAGCCGGTGATCAGCGCCGCCATCATCACCGGCGACAACCCGCCACCCATGATGAGGCGCACCACATGCAGCATCTCGTCGTGAAAAATCTCGCGGTGTTCGATGGTGCGCGTCAGGGCTTCCTGCGGCGTGATCTTATGGCTGTCGGGCATAGTGAAAGTCTCCAGAATAGTCAGGGGGAGGCGCGCTCAAGCAGCGCCGGCCAGGTACCGAGGTACGGGAAAAAAGCGATGGCGCCGCGCAACCGTGCAAGTTGATCGCCGTTTTCAAACATGCCGCTCAGGCCCGGAAAAACGACCGGATCACGGCAGTGGCCCGGTCCACAGCAGCCGCGTCGACGTCCAGGTGTGTCACAAAACGCAGCCGGTACAGGCCGGTGGCGAGCACGCCGTGTTTCTTGAGATAGGGCAAAAAGTCGGCAGCGCGCTTGCGCGCCTCACCCACCAGGTCCACAAAAATGATATTCGTGTGGGGCGACTCGAACTGCAGACCCCCGATGCCTCGCAGCCCCTCGGCCAGGCGACGCGCGAGCAGGTGGTCTTGCGCCAGCCGGTCGACCTGGTGGTCCAGCGCATAACTTCCCGCCGCCGCCAACATGCCCGACTGGCGCATGCCGCCGCCGGCCATCTTGCGCACGCGCAGGGCGCGCGTGATGAACGCACGCTCACCACACAACACGGAGCCGACGGGTGCACCCAGACCTTTGCTCAGGCACACCGAGACGCTGTCAAAACACTGGGCAATACGCCTTGCCTCGGTACGCACCAGAGCACCCGTCAGCGCGGCCTGCGCAGTCGCCGCGTTGAAGAGGCGCGCGCCGTCCAGATGGCGCAACAAACCGTGCTCGCGTGCCAGCGCCGTCGCCTGCTGGAGGTACACCATCGGCAGCAACTTTCCGTTCCAGGTATTCTCCAGCGCCAGCAGCCGGGTGCGCGCGAAGTGCGAGTCATCGGGCTTGATGGCCGCTTCGATGTCGGCCAGCGCCAGTGATCCATCCGGCTGGTGCTCCAGCGGCTGCGGCTGCACGCTGCCAAACACGGCCGCACCGCCACCCTCGAAGCGGTAGGTGTGCTGCAACTGCCCGACGATGTATTCGTCGCCACGGCCACAGTGGCTGAGGATGGCGCACAGGTTGCTCTGGGTTCCGGTGGGGACAAACATCGCCGCTTCGAAGCCGAGCATGGTTGCCAGCTTGTCCTGCAGCGCATTCACGCTTGGGTCGTCGCCATAGACGTCGTCGCCCAGCGCGGCGGCGGCCATGGCGGCACGCATGCCGGTTGTGGGCAGGGTGACGGTATCGCTGCGCAGGTCGACAGTGGTGGTCATGGTGGTTTTCCAGCTTTCTTGGGTTTCGGGCGGCGATCAGGTCAGAAAATTGCGTAGCAGCGCGTGCCCGTGTTCGGTCAGTATCGATTCCGGGTGGAACTGTACGCCCTCCAGCCGGACCTGTTGCGGCAATGTCTTGTGCCGCACCGCCATGATCTCGCCGTCGTCGCTACAGGCGGTAATGTCCAGCAGCTCAGGGCAACTCGCGCGTTCGATCGCCAGCGAGTGGTAGCGGTTCACGGTAAAGGTCTCGGGCAAGCCCGCAAACACACCCACCTGTGTGGTGGTGATGCGGCTGGTCTTGCCATGCATCAGTTGCCTGGCCCGCACGATCCGCGCACCCAGCGCGGCACCGATGCTCTGGTGGCCCAGGCAGATGCCCAGGATCGGCAACTTGCCCATGAAGTGCAGGATTGCCGCCACCGAGATACCAGCCTCGACTGGCGTACACGGCCCGGGAGACACCACGAGCCGGTCCGGGCGCCGCTCGGCAATCCCTTCGACGCTGATCTCGTCGTTGCGAAACACCTCGACCTCGGCACCCAGTTCGCCCAGGTACTGGACGATGTTGTAGGTGAAGCTGTCGTAGTTGTCGATCACCAGCACGGTGGGCTTTCTCATTCCAACCCCTCCTCGACCAGCTCCGAAGCGCGCAGCAGCGCGCGCGCCTTGGCTTCGGTTTCCTTCCATTCCAGCTCGGGCACCGAGTCCGCCACCACACCGGCGGCAGCCTGCACGTACAACGTGCCGTCCTTCACGATGCCGGTGCGAATTGCAATTGCCACATCCATGTCGCCGGCATAACTGAGGTACCCGCAGGCGCCGCCGTAGATGCCCCGTTTGCTGGGCTCGAGCTGGTCAATGATCTCCATCGCATGCACCTTGGGCGCACCGGTCAGGGTGCCCGCAGGAAAAGTGGCTTTGAGCACATCCATGCTGGTCGTGCCATTTTTCAGGATGCCTTCGACGTTGCTCACGATGTGCATCACATGGCTGTAACGCTCCACCGCGAAAGCCTCGGTCACCTTGACGCTACCGGTGTTCGCGATACGACCAATGTCGTTGCGCGCCAGGTCGATCAGCATCACATGCTCGGCACGCTCCTTGGGATCGTTCACCAGTTCCCGTTCGGCCGCCTGGTCAAGCTCCGGTGTGGCGGCACGTGGCCGGGTGCCTGCCAGCGGGCGGATGGTGATTTTCTGGCCACCCTCGACCTGCTCCTGGCGCACCAGGATTTCCGGGCTCGCGCCAACCACATGGAAGTCCCCGAAATGGTAGTAATACATGTACGGGCTGGGGTTGAGCGAACGCAAGGCCCGGTACAGCGACAGCGGCGACTCGGTATAACGCTTCTTGATGCGCTGGCCGACCTGCACCTGCATGCAGTCACCGGCTTCGATCAGCCGCTTGGCGCGCTCCACCGCGGCCAGGTAATCGGTCTTGGCAAACTCGCGCTCGGTGGGGTAGGTCTGGGTTGGTTTGACCAAGGGAGCGCTGACCGAGTGCATGAGTTGCTCCTTGAGGGCGCGCAGTCGCTTCCTGGCATTGCTGTAGGCCTCGGTCTGGGTCGGGTCGGCATACACGATCAGGTATAACTTGCCCGACAGGTTGTCGATCACGGCGAGTTCCTCACACTGCAGCAGCAGGATGTCCGGACAACCCAGCGTATCCGGCGGGCACGTCATCGCCAGCTTCTTCTCGATGTGGCGCACGCTGTCGTAGCCAAAGTAACCGGCCAGCCCACCGCAAAAACGCGGCAGGCCCGGGCGCAGCGCCACCTTGAAGCGCTGCTGGTAGGCGGCGATGAAATCCAGCGGATTGGCCTGGCTGGTCTCGACCACGACGCCGTCGGTAACGACTTCGGTGACCGCATCGGCGCCGAAACCGCGTGACCGCAGCAGGGTGCGGGCGGGCAGGCCGATGAAGCTGTAACGGCCAAAGCGCTCCCCGCCAACGACGGATTCGAGCAGAAAGCTGTATTTGCCAGCGGCCTGGTTGAAGGCCAGCTTCAGGTACAGGGACAGCGGCGTCTCCAGGTCGGCAAAGGCTTCCACCATCAGCGGAATGCGGTTGAAGCCCTGGGCGGTCAGGCTTTTGAATTCAAGTTCGGTGATCACGCTCGGGTCCTCTCAGATCGCGGCCAGCCGGTGTCGGATTGGCTGCATTTCGCATCCTGTGCTGCACCCCGTTAACGGGGCGGGGAGGCGATGGACGTGCGGGTGAGTGTGCCCGTGCCAATGTGCATCGCGGCGGGCCGACGCCGCGTAGCCCTGGTCAGGCGAATCGGAGCAGCATGCCCGCAGGCAGAATGGTCAGGCTACGCCAGGGCCAGGCTCCCCGGTCGCTGCAACCTGTGATGCTGATGCGGTGAATGAACATGGTCGCAGTGTAGCAAACGCAATTTCAACCTGGCGCGGTGTTGCCCTGCATCCACTCCACCAGTGCAGCGCCGGAAAGCGGCGCGCTAAACAGATAACCCTGCCCCTTGGTGCATCCCAATGCGCGCATCAACTCCGCCTGACCGATGGTCTCTATGCCCTCGGCAACCGTGTTCATCCGAAGAGTGCGAGCCACCAGAATGGTCGCTTCGATGAGCACCCGGTGGTAGTCGCTGGTCTGGGCCAGGCTGACAAACGCGCGGTCGATCTTCACGGTGTCGATCGGCAACTCGTGCAGGCAGGAAAGCGACGAGTAGCCGGTCCCGAAGTCGTCCAGCGCCAGTGTCACCCCCAGCGCCTTGATCTCGCGCAAGCGCGCCTGCACGCCATGGTCCTGGGCGGCCAGGCTCTCGGTGATTTCCAGCTGCAACTGCGCGGCTTGCATGCCATTGCAGCGCAACGCATCGGCGATGACGCCTACCAGCGTGGGCTCACGCAATTGCGCCCGAGACAGGTTGACCGACACCGAGCGAAGCGTGCCACCCGGATCGCTTGCCTGGATGGCGGCAAATTGCGCACACGCTGCGCGCAGCACCTGTTCCCCGATGACTCCAATCAGCCCCACCGCCTCGGCCACCGGAATGAATTCGACCGGCGGCACCGGCCCGCGCAATGGATGGTTCCAGCGCACCAGCGCTTCCATTCCTGCAATGCGCCCTGAATCGAGTTCCACCAAGGGCTGGTAGGCGACCTGCAGTTTCCCTTTGGTGACCGCCTCGCGCAGGTCGTTCTCCAGACTCACGTCGTCGCGCACCCGCCGCTGGCACCACGAAGCTCGACACTCTGGAGGCGCAACTCGTACGCGAAGCAGAAGCCGATGTGGCGCGCCTAGCCTTGCTGATCGCCGCCCGGCTGTTGCGGCGTGAAATCGACGATGATCCGACGTGGATGGAAGGCGTGCTGGCGGATGCACTCAGCCGCGTGCCCGA
>JAJAZK010000621.1 GCA_026785765.1 Rhodoferax sp.
AGTCCCACGTGCTGATCGGCCAGTTTAGTGGCATGTACAACGGCGACCGTTCCCGCAAGACCACCCTTGTCGAATACGGATTCCGGCTGCCCAGCGCGCTGGACAACCGGCCATTGAAGTTCGAGGAGTTCCAGACTCGCATGCGCCAGGCGATCTTCGTGTCGGCAACACCTGCGAAGTGGGAGCAGGACCATGCCGGACAAGTGGTGGAGCAGCTGGTGCGTCCGACCGGCCTGGTTGACCCCGAAGTCGAGGTGCGCCCGGCCACGCATCAGGTCGACGACGTGTTGCAGGAAATCCGTATCCGTGTGGAGTTGCATGAACGGGTGCTCATAACCACGCTCACCAAACGCATGGCGGAACAGCTGACCGACTACCTCACCGACAACGGGGTCAAGGTACGTTACTTGCACAGCGACGGGGATACCGTAGAGCGGGTAGAAATCCTGCGCGACCTGCGGCTGGGCGCCTTCGATGTGCTGGTGGGCATAAATTTGTTGCGTGAAGGGCTGGACATCCCTGAGGTGTCGCTGGTCGCCATCCTGGACGCAGACAAGGAAGGATTCCTGCGCTCCGAGCGCAGCCTGATCCAGACCATCGGGCGGGCGGCGCGCAACCTGAGTGGACGCGCCATCCTGTATGCGGATGTGATGACCGACTCGATGACGCGGGCGATTGACGAAACGCGGCGCCGACGGGAGCGCCAGGTTGCGCACAATCTGCTCCACAACATCACACCGCGCAGCATCGTCAAGGGCGTGCGAGACCTGATTGACGGCGTCTACAGTGAGAAGGCCGGGCGCGAGATGGAAAAGCTGGAACAGGACTCGGCGCGTCGCGCGCTGGTCGACGAAATGAGCGAGAAAGACGTTGGGCGGGAGATCAAGCGCCTTGAGAAGTTGATGCTTGAACATGCACGCAACCTGGCCTTCGAACAAGCCGCCCAGGTGCGCGACCAGTTGGCCATGCTGAAGAAGCGGTTATTCGGCGCTTCTGGCGCCGACAACGTGGTAGCACTTTCGTCAGTTGCGCCAAATCACGGTTTGTGACTGAGCAGTCTACTTATCCGAGCAAAACACTTGGTTTCTCGCTATACTTGATTTATCGGTCAACTTCCGGTCTTTCATGGTGCACGCGGGCAAGCTCGCCGGGCATTGGATGGCTGGGAGGCGGAAAGTCCAAAAGACTGACCAGCCGACCGGATTGGCAGTCCTACCCACTAGAAGGAGTTAGCAATGCGTCTCACCACCAAAGGCCGGTTTGCGGTCACTGCGATGATCGATCTCGGTTTGCGCCAGAGTAACGGACCAGTGACGTTGGCGGCGATCAGCCAGCGCCAACAGATCTCCCTGTCGTATCTGGAACAGTTGTTCGGCAAATTGCGCCGCAATGATCTGGTCGAGTCGACCCGTGGCCCTGGCGGTGGATATACGCTGGCGCGCAAGGCCTCGGAAATCACCGTGGCCGACATCATCGTCTCCGTTGATGAGCCGATTGATGCCACCCAGTGTGCGGGCAAGGAGAACTGCCTGGGCGAGGGCACCCGTTGTATGACACACGACTTGTGGGCTTCGCTGAACGTACGCATGGTCGAATTCCTGGAGTCGGTGTCGCTGCAGAAGCTGGTCGACGAGCAGTTGGCCAAGGGCCTGCAAGTAGAAGACCGGCCGCACGTGAAGCGCGCGATTTCGGTCATGCCGCTGTCCAAGCCAATCCGCATCAATGCGCCCAACTCGGTATTTGCCCTGGGCAACGCCTTCGTCAAGTCCTGAGCAGCAACGCTGCCGCCATTCCGCCGCATACGATCTTTCCAGCGAGCCTCCATGGACACCACGCCGCATTTCCCGATTTACATGGACTACAGCGCCACCAACCCCTGTGATGACCGGGTGGTGGACGCGATGGTTCCGTGGTTGCGCCAGCACTTTGGCAACCCGGCATCGCGCAGCCACGCCTGGGGCTGGGAGGCCGAGGCTGCCGTCGAGAAGGCACGCGGACAAGTGGCGGCGCTGATAGGCGCCGACCCACGGGAGATCGTCTGGACCTCTGGCGCGACCGAGTCCAACAACCTGGCACTCAAGGGCGCGGCCGGGTTCTACAAGACCAAGGGCAAACACATCATCACGGTGAAGACCGAGCACAAAGCGGTACTCGACACTTGCCGCGAGCTCGAGCGCCAGGGCTTTTCCGTCACTTACCTCGATGTGCAATCCGACGGCTTGCTCGACCTGGAAGTATTCAAGGCGGCGATTCGTCCTGACACCATCCTGGCCAGTGTGATGTTTGTCAACAACGAGATCGGCGTGATCCAGGACATCGCCGCAATTGGTGCGGTGTGCCGCGCCAAGGGCGTCATTTTCCACGTCGACGCGGCGCAGGCAACCGGGCGCGTGGACATTGATCTGGGCCAGTTGCCGGTAGACTTGATGAGCCTGACCGCCCACAAGACGTACGGCCCCAAGGGCATCGGTGCGCTGTACGTTCGACGCAAGCCGCGCGTGCGTATCGAGGCGCAAATGCATGGCGGCGGCCACGAGCGCGGCATGCGCTCGGGCACGCTGCCGACGCACCAGATCGTCGGTATGGGAGAGGCCTACCGCATCGCCCGGACCGAGATGGGGACCGAGAATCTGCGTATCCGGGCGCTGCACGAGCGCATGTTGGCGGGCCTGAAGGACGTGGAGCAGGTGTTTATCAATGGCCACCTGGAGAAACGAGTACCGCACAACCTGAACATGAGCTTCAACTATGTAGAAGGCGAGTCGCTGATCATGGGCATCAAGGGGCTGGCAGTGTCGAGTGGCTCGGCCTGCACTTCTGCCAGTCTGGAGCCCAGTTACGTGTTACGGGCGCTGGGCCGAAGCGACGAACTCGCCCACAGCAGTCTTCGCATGACGATCGGGCGATATACAACCGAGGCCGAGATCGACTACGCGGTCCAAACCATCAAGCTCAATGTGGCCAAGCTGCGCGACCTCAGCCCCCTGTGGGAGATGTACCAGGATGGGGTCGATATCAGCACCATCCAGTGGGCAGCACACTGAGCGCCAAAAATCAAACGCTGTCGAAACGCAACCGTAAAGAGGAAACACCATGGCATATTCTGAAAAAGTCGTCGACCACTATGAGAACCCGCGCAACGTAGGTTCTTTTGACAAGGGCGATGAATCGGTAGGCACCGGCATGGTCGGTGCGCCGGCCTGTGGCGACGTCATGAAGCTGCAGATCAAGGTCAACCCATTGACCGGCGTGATCGAAGACGCGCGCTTCAAAACCTACGGCTGCGGTTCGGCAATTGCCTCCTCGTCGCTGGTCACCGAGTGGGTCAAGGGCAAAACCCTGGACCAGGCCGCCGCGCTCAAGAACAGCCAGATCGCCGAGGAACTGGCGCTGCCGCCGGTCAAGATCCATTGCTCCATACTGGCCGAAGACGCAATCAAGGCCGCGGTGGACGACTATAAGAAGAAACACAGCCACTGACATGCCGGTTACGCTGTCTGAAGCCGCTGCGCGGCATGTGACCCGTTACCTCGGCAAGCGAGGCAAAGGCATCGGCGTGCGCCTGGGTGTCAGGACGACCGGTTGCTCCGGCTTGGCCTACACGCTGGAGTATGTAGACGAACTGGCGTCGGAAGACGTAGTGTTCGAGGAACACGGTGTGCGCGTGCTGGTCGATCCCAAGAGCATGGCCTATATAGACGGTACGCAATTGGACTATGTCCGCGAGGGATTGAACGAGGGATTTCGCTTCAACAACCCCAATGAACGCGACAAATGCGGTTGTGGTGAGTCGTTCCGGGTTTGAGGCGTGTCGGATTCGCCACTCACGCTTGCTTCGAGCGACTTCGATCTGTTCGGTTTGACGGTGCAATTTGCGCAAGATCGCACTGCAGTTGACGAACGCTGGAAGCAGTTGCAGCGTGAGGCCCATCCCGACAAGTTTGCGGCACAGGACGGTACCGCCCAGCGCCTGGCCATGCAGTGGTCGGTCCGAATCAACCAAGCCTATCAGCGGCTGAAAGATCCGCTGAAGCGCGCAGCTTATTTGTGTGAGCTCGCTGGTGCGCCTGTCAACGCCGAAAACAACACCGCCATGTCGGCGCACTTCCTGCAACAGCAAATGCAGTGGCGCGAAGACCTGGATGATGCGACTGGCCCGGGGCACCTCGACGCTTTGCAGACCAGCGTCGACAAGGCGCGGCAACAGGCCTTGAGCGAATGCGCGCGACTGCTCGACTCTTCCCATGACGCAGTGGGAGCCGTCGGCTGGGTGCGCGCCCTGATGTTCATCGAGCGTTTCGCCGCCGACCTCGAGGACAAGGCGGAGAAGTTTGCCTCTGATGCTCGCGCCAGTGCCGGGTCCTCACATTAGGCCTGCGGGTTTTTCCATGGCATTTTTGCAAATATCCGAACCGGGTCAGTCGCCCAATCCGCATGAGCGGCGCATCGCTGTGGGCATCGACCTCGGAACGACGCATTCGCTGGTGGCGTCAGTGCGCAATGGTGTAGCCGAATGCCTGGCGGACGAAGAGGGACGGGTGTTACTGCCGTCAGTGGTGCGGTATCTTGCCGACGGTGGGCGGCGCATCGGTCACGACGCAGTGGGCAGCCTCGCACAGGACCCGCAAAACACGATCAGCTCGGTCAAACGGTTCATGGGCCGCAACCTGAAGGACGTGCTCGGGCATGGCGGCCTGCCGTACCGCTTTGTCGACAAACCCGGCATGCTGGCACTGGCCACGGCCGGCGGGGAAAAATCACCTGTGGAGGTCAGCGC
Source organism: Rhodoferax sp. (assembly GCA_026785765.1). Lineage (GTDB taxonomy): Bacteria > Pseudomonadota > Gammaproteobacteria > Burkholderiales > Burkholderiaceae_C > CAISIP01. The sequence goes on from JAJAZK010000621.1 coordinate 4,778, forward strand.
CGATATTCTGGCCACACTGCGTTACCGCGCGCAAGACAGTTTTGATGAAGACCTGTATGGAGCCGTTATCACGGTTCCAGCCTATTTCGACGACGCACAACGCCAGGCCACGAAGGATGCGGCCAGACTGGCCGGGCTCAACGTGTTGCGTCTGATCAACGAACCCACGGCGGCGGCGATAGCCTACGGCCTGGACAACGCCAGCGAAGGCGTCTACGCGATCTACGACCTGGGCGGCGGCACGTTCGACATCTCCATCCTGCGCCTGGCGCAGGGTGTGTTCGAGGTGATTGCGACCGGTGGCGACTCGGCATTGGGCGGGGACGACTATGACCGCGCCCTCGCACAATGGGTTTTGCAGCAAGCCGGAATCGTATTGCAGGGCGCGGCCGACAAGGCTGTCATGGCGCTCGCGGCACGTGTCTGCAAGGAAGCCTTGGCGGGTAACTGCGAAGAAGAAATGAACGTCGCCTTGCTCAGTGGCAGACTGGCCTTGACCGTCACGCGCGCACAGTTTGAGACGGCCACGGCGGATCTGACCGAGCGCACCATCACCGCCGCGCGCAAGGCCCTGCGCGACGCCAAGTTGTCGACCGGGGAGATTGACGGCGTGGTGATGGTCGGTGGCTCGACCCGCATGCCGCAGGTGCAGGCGGCAGTGGCGTCATTTTTTCAGTGTGCACCGCTGAACAACCTCAATCCGGATGAAGTAGTGGCATTGGGCGCAGCGATTCAGGCGAACCAGCTGGCGGGCAACAACCCGTCGGGCGAACTGCTTCTGCTCGACGTAATTCCGCTGTCGCTGGGCATCGAGACCATGGGTGGTCTGGTCGAACGCATCGTGCCGCGCAACCAGACCATTCCGACGGCGATGGCGCAGGACTTCACCACCTACCGCGACGGTCAGACCGCACTGGCCCTGCATGTGGTGCAGGGCGAACGCGACATGGTGGCGGATTGCCGCAGCCTGGCACGCTTCGAGTTGCGTGGGATCCCGCCGATGGTGGCAGGTGCCGCACGCATCCGCGTCACCTTCACCGTCGACGCCGATGGCTTGCTCAACGTGGCGGCACGCGAGCACCACAGCGG
>JAJAZK010000622.1 GCA_026785765.1 Rhodoferax sp.
AACGCCTTGGCCGACATTGCGCTCAGAAAGTCGGCGCCGCGGTTCTGCCGCGCCGTGGCTGCGATGCGGCTACTGCCCGCCTGCGCCACGGTTGCACCGGCACCCAGTGTGGCCTGCGTCTTGTTGCGGGTGACGCTGGCCGCCACCGCCGCCGCAATACCGACGTCATCGGAGACCGCCTCGCCGCTGGCCGAGGTGGAGTAGTTGGTGTCGGTTGTGGCCTGGATCGACAAAGCGCCGCTGCTGCGAACGCTGCGACCAGCGCCGACGCTCGCCACGGCGCGGTTCTCGGCCACGCTGACAGCGATCGCGGCGGCGACACTGACCTTCTTGCCGCCCTGTTTGGTTCCGCCCTTTTCGTCGGTGTTGGCGTCGGGTGTCCTGGTCTCGGTGGACGAAGTGTCTGCCGTCCTGGTGGAATCGTTGCGATTGGCCGCAAAGTCAAGTTGCGTGGACTTCTGCTCGTCAACCGTGGTGCCGGTTTCGGGGTCGCCGTTCTGCTTTTTCTTCTCTTCTGCGCCTTTGGCCCCGGCTTCGGCGGTGGTCTTGATCGAGGTGGCAGAGCTTGCCAGCAGGTCAATCCCGGTCGAATCCGCCACATCGCGTTCCAGGCTGGCCGACACATGGTCAATGACGACCGCCGCGGACAGGGATGCGCCCACGGCGACAGCGCCAGCGGCCTTGCCTTTGGCCGAATTGGTAACCTCGTTGGTAGCCGTGGCCTGTACCCGCAACGCGCCCGTGACGGCGGTCAAACTGCCCAGTCGGCCAACCCGGGCTGTGGTCGTGTTCACCGCCACCGTCACCGCCACGACGGGAGTAATGGACACCTTGGCACCGGCAGCACCACCTTCTACCTCCGTGCCGGCCTTGTGGGCGGCATCCGCCAGCACCTCAATGCGGGCTGCCTGACGGACCAGCGCCGCATCCTCCACCAATGCAGTGGAGGTATTCGACACCGCGTTGACCCCCACCGAGGCGCCCACGCCGGCGGCCGCGCCGTCGGCAGCGACCTCGGATTTGGCCTTCACGGTGCTGGCGGTCTTGTTGCCCGACTGCATGCTGAACGCAAAGCCGTCGGCGTCGACCTGCGCACCCGACCCGCTAGCGTCCCGGTCGCCTTCGATCAAGGCGGCGCTGGTAGTGGTGGCGACGTTGATCGCCAGGGAACCCGCCACACCGACCTTGCCTGCGCCCGCGCCACTGGTGGCGTCGGCGCCAAAATCACTGGTCTGCCCGCTGACCATGGTGGCGTTGACCATCACGCCCTTGCCCTTGACAACCGCGTTGTCGCCAATCGTGGCCCGGTTGGTTGCATTGGCGACGTTGAGTGCCACTGCGGCACCGACCCCGACCGTGGTGCCGCCGCTGTCGGTCTGGCTGCCATCGGCGACGGCCGCCGCGTCGGTTTCGCCCGCACTGGCGACCCGAACCTGGCCACCACTGGTCACCATGCGGCCACGGCCAACACTGGCGCTGCTGCGGTTGCTGCCCACGTTGACGGCAATTGCTGCCGCCACACTGACACCACCCTGGCTGGTTTGCGCAGTCGGACTGCTGGAAGAATCCGCGTCGAGCTTGGCCTTGGAATCGGCGTCGTTGGCGCCGCCGGTCTTGCGCGCCGAAGCCTTTTGGTCACTCATCTGCTGGTCGGCGGTCTTGCTGCCCGCGGCCGGTTGGTCATTCGCGTCGGCTTCCTTGCCACCGGCCACGCTGGCACTGGCAGTGGTGGAGCTGCGGCTCTGCGATTGCGACTCGAGCGTGAACGCGCCGGTCGCGTCGACGTTGCGCTCCACCTCGGCCTTGACCTCGTCGGTGGCCACTGTCAATGCCAGCGACGCACCCACCGACACCTTGCTGCCAGCGGTCTGGCCCTTGGCCTCGGTGGAGACGGTGTTGCGGTGCGTGGCGCGGCTGGTGTAGGCACCGGCGGCGTCGAGGGCGGTGGCCGAGGTGCCAAGCCGCGCGGTCGTGGCGTTCAAGGCAATCGATACGGCCACCACGGGCGTCACGGCAACACTCGCGCCGGCAGCACCACCTTCGACCTTGGTGTCAACCGTATGTTCGGCAGCGGCCAGCAGTTGCACCGCTGCGGCCCCCGTCAGCCGCGCCTTGTCCTCGACCTCGGCCCGCGTCGTATTCAGCGAGACATTCACGCCGACGGACGCGCCCACCCCGACCTTGGACGACGCTTTGTCGGACGCTGGCTTGACGTCGGCGCCGGCCTTGACCGTGGTCGACGTACGGTTCCCGGCGCTGATCAACACCGCGCCGCCGTTGGCGGCAACCTTGGCACCGAGGCCGCTGGAATCAATATCGCCCTGCAAGCTGGCCGCCGTGGTGGTTCCCAACACGCCCAGAGCCAGTGCACCCGCAACCCCGACGTTGTCTGCTCCGGCGCCACTTTTTGCGTCGCTGCTGAAGGTACTGGTCGCGCCGGCCTTGGTCTGTGCAGAAACCGTCACGCCGGTTGCCAGCACGTCTGTGCCATCGCGGATCGTGGCCAGATTGCTGGCTTTGGCAAGGTTGAGCGCAACGCCAACGCCAACCCCCACCGTGCCTCCGGTGGCGCTGCCGTCGGCTTTAACTTCCGAATTGTTCAGGTCGACCCCGCTGACTTCGATTGCACCGCTGGCGCGCACACTGCCACTGGTGGCAACGCTGGCGCTGGTGGCACTGTTGAGGTCTGCAATCGCCAGCGCGCCCGCAACCTTGACGCCACCGCCGGAGGTCTGGGCACTGCCTTTGTATTGGTCCAGGTACTGGCTGCCCTTGCTGGTGCCGCTACTGTCTTCCTGAGCACCCTGGGCGGCCGATTTTGCCGTGGTCACCAGGTCGTTTGCGCTGACCGCGGTGATCTGCAGCCCGGTGCCGGCCGTGAGCTGCGACTGACCATCGAGCGTGGCCGAGGTGCTGCTGTTGACGACGCCGACTGCCACCGAAACCCCGGCTGCACTGCTTCCTGCGGCAGACGCGTCGGCAATTGACGACGTCTTGACGGTGTTGCTGGCCGTCAGCGCGACCGCACCGGACGAATTCACCACCGTCGTACCGCCAATCCGGCTACTGGCCAGGCTGTTGACCACCGACACTGCGACCGAGCCGTCGCCCGCCAGGTTGGCCAGGAACGAGGTTGGCTTGGCGTCGGTAGTGACGGACGACGTCGTACCGACGCTCGCATCCCCGGCCAGTGTGGTCAGTGTGGAGCTACCCAGCACATCGACTTTGGCGCGCGCAGTAATTGTCTGTACCGTGACCGGAATCGGCAATGGTCCGGTCTTGACATCGGCATTGGCAATGGCCGCGATGACCAGGCTCCCGCTCTGCGCCAGGATGGTGCTGGAATCCACCAGCACCTCGGCCTGTACCGCCTTGGTGACCAGCGGCGTCCGGCTGCTCTGATGGGTCGAGGTAGCGCGCAGTGCCACTGAACCGCCCTTGACGGTGGCGCCGGTCAGGGTGATTTGCGTCGCGGTATCGGACAACACGTCGAGTTCACCGCCGCTGCGGGTTGCCGTCAGGGTCACATTGCCGGCGTCAAAACCGTTGTTTGCATGGGCCAGCAGGCGCGCGCCCGTCTGCAGGGTGATGGTCGGTGCCGTCATCGTCAGGTTGCCGGAGACACCCAGCGAATTCGCCAGGTCCTGGTCGGCGGCGGCACCACCCGTACCAAGGTTGCGCGTGGACACGGTGATGTTGGATGCGACCGTGATGGTCTGGTCCGCCAGAATGGCGTAGTTGGCGCCGCCCGTGTATACGTTCTGGGTGACCAGCACGGTCGGCGGGTCGATCAACACGCTGCCGCGCGCGCCGGATGTGCTCTCGGCCCGGAGCAATCCGCCGGCCAGTTCCACGCGCTCGCGGGCGCTGAACTCGATAAAGCCGCCGTCGCCGCTCTGACCGGCCGACGCATCCACCAGCGCACCGGCACCAAGCGTCGAGGCCCCCTGGGCCAAAATCAGCACCGTGCCGCCGCCGGACGCCGCACCCGCACCATGGGCCAGCACCTGGGCGCCCGATAGCAGCTCAATATTGCCGCCGGCCAGGATGCTGACGTCACCGCCCTTGACACCAGCGCCACCCAGCGCCGCAACGCGGCCGGAAAGCTGGACATCGTTGTCGGCAACGATCTGTATGCGCCCTTCCTTCACGACCAGGCTGGTGCCCGCGCTCAGGCCATTGGCGTTGACCACATCGGTAAAGGCGGGTGTGGTTCCTGTAAACCGGGCGCCGCTGTACAGGCTGCCACCGACCCTGATCGACCCGGCCGACAGGCTGATGCCATCTATCGCGTTGACCTGGCCCTGGATCACCACCTGGCCCGAACTGTTGCGCGGCGCCGTGCCGCCGAGCAGTTGGCTGACTGCGGAATCGTCAGGGTTGCCAACGCTGCGGAAAAAATTGTTCACGAAACCCTGGGTCGGGGTGGAAATGCTCAGGCTGCCGACATTGACCACGCCATTGGGGCCTACCACCATGCCATGCGGATTAGCGAACCAGACGTTGCCGCCGATGCGACCGTCCTTGACGGCGTTGAGCATGCCCTCGATGCTGCTGCGCTCATCGCGCACTATGTTGATCAGATTGGTCGTGCCAGCGGGCAGGTGCAGGTTGGTGGTGGTGGCCGGCGCCACGTTGAAACTCTGAAACGAGTTGAAGGCGTTGCTATTGCGCACCGTGGTGGTGCTGACATTCGTCACCGCACCGACCGTGGAGACCGCGGTCTGGGTCTGCCCGTCGGTGCGGATCGCCTGCGCCGAAAGGGTAGTCGGAAGCAGCAATTGCTGCACTGCAAAAAAACCGATCAGCGGCGTCTTCCAACGCCAACCTTTTCTGGACGCCGACGCGCCGCAATTCGATGCCTCGGATGCTGCTGGCCCCGCGCCGACCTTCACCGAACCACGTTTGCCGCGCCCGCGCGCAGTTTCCGGCGCTACGCTCCAGCGTGCAAGGGCATCGTTCCAGACCAGACGAAATACGTGATTCATGGGCATTACCTGACATTTGCAGGAACCGCATTGCGCGGTTCAAGCTTCAGTTATGGTAGGGGAAAAGGTGTCTGAATGTAAATGGCCGTTGAATTCAAATGGTCCCGGGACGAGTCTAGGGACCGGGCCACACAGCGACCGTCGTCGCCGAATTTAACGTGAAATACCTTCATGATGCGGGGTACTGCGAGGACATCATGAAAGTTAGTGCGGCATCGCGCGTGCAACGATGGCGTCGAAGTCAACGCCCACGTCCAGGGTGCCGAAGCTGAGCCCCCAGTTGCCGGCCAGCCGCGAATCGCAGAACGCTGCAAACACTGCGCCAGGAGCGCTCTGGAACATCAAGGCAGCCTGCAGCGCCAGCGCCACGTCCTGCGCCAACCGGCGCGCACCATTCTCGGTAGCCATCAGTTCCACCCGCTCGGGCAGCGCTGCCGCCAGCGCGTCGAGCGCCGGGTGCGCGCCCTTGGCTGGAGCCAGTTCACGCGCCAGCGCCGCCGCCATGTCACCCTTGCGCAGGGCACGCAGCAGGTCCAGCGCCATGATGTTGCCAGCACCTTCCCAGATGGAATTGAGTGGCATCTCGCGGTAGATGCGCGCCACGATGCCGCGCCCGCCCTCCTCCACGTAACCATTGCCACCCAGGCACTCCATCGCCTCCTGGGCAAACACGCTGCCGCGCTTGCAGATCCAGTACTTTGCAATCGGCGTCAGCAGGCGTTTCATCTGCTGTTCGTGGGCATCATCGGGGTGGTCAAAGCAGCGCGCCACGCGCAGCGACAAGGCACAGGCGGCTTCCGCCTCGAGCGCCAGGTCGGCCAGCACGTTGCGCATCAGCGGCTGCGCAATCAGTGGCTTGCCAAACGCCTGCCGTTGCGCGCAATGGTGCAGCGCAATAGCCAACGCCTGCCGCATCAGGCCGCTGGTGCCGGTGGCAGAGTCCATACGCGTGACATTGCCCATCTCCAGAATCTGCTGCACGCCACGTCCTTCTTGCCCCACCAGCCAGGCTGTGGCACCCTGGAACTCCACCTCGGAGCTGGCATTGGCCTTGTTGCCAAGCTTGTCCTTGAGCCGCTGCACACGGATCGCATTGGCGGACTCCGCACCTTGCCCGATGGCAAAGTCGGGCAGGATGCGCGGCAGAAAGAAACACGACAGGCCGGCGGCAGTCTGTGCCAGCACCAGAAAGGCGTCACACATGGGCGCCGAGAAAAACCACTTGTGGCCGACCAGGGCAAAGCGTTGCCCCCAGGCGTCCTGAGCGTCCGGTATGGCGCGGGTGGTGTTGGCGCGCACGTCTGAGCCACCCTGCTTCTCGGTCATGCCCATGCCCATGGTCAAGCCGGCTTTCCCGGAGTAGAGCCGAAAGGATGGATCGTAGGCGCGCCGCGTCAAGCCGGGCAGCCAGTCGCGCGCGATCGCCGGATTGGCGCGCAGCGCCGGAATCACCGCATAGGTCATCACGATCGGGCACAAGACCGAAGGTTCGAGCTCGTTGAACAACATGAGGGCGGCAGCGCGTTCGGTGTGTGTAAGTCCGCCGTCTGCCGCCCAGGCCGAACCATGCAAACCAGCCTGGGCCGCCGCCGCCATCAAAACGTGGTACGAGGGGTGGAACTCGACCTGGTCGACGCGGCGGCCAAAACGGTCGTGGCTGTGCAACTCGGGAGCGTGGGTATTGGCCAGGCGGGCATGCATCTGCATGTCTGCGCTGCCCAGCACCCCGCCCAGGGCCATCAGGTTCGCACAATCCAGTGTCGGCGCATTGAAGCGCAGCGCGCAGCGCAAAGCCTGGTTGCTGCCAAACAGGTTGTAGTCGATCAGCGGCGACGGCTGGTTGAAGACTTCATGGGTAGGGTCAAACGCGCCAGGCATGGTGGACCTTTCAAAACAGTTGGGTGCCATGACAGTCTAGGGCCTGTTGCCGCTATGGAACGGCAAACGCGGCATCGGTTGGCGCATTCCCCCCCTCCCGTCGGCCGTGTTGCGCAGCGCGCGCTGGCGCAGTCATGCACCAAAAGCCGGAAGAGCTACCCCGCCTCGTGCCCATCCTTCACTTCGTGTTGCGCGACGCGGGCGAACACGCCATCCACGTCATCCAGCCACTGCCGCAGTTCGTCCGGTAACGTTTCATCGGGGCCCAACTGCCAGCGCCGCCGCGCTAACCGTGCCAGCGAGCGAAGTTGCCAGGCCGCCTCCCGCGTGACCAGGCTGAGTTCAGCCTGGGCTGGCGCATCCAGCGCGGACTGATCGATGCTGGCCAGCTGCGCAGGCAGGACTCCAACGCCAGCCATCGCGCGGCCGAGCTGGGCTGCCTGCTTTTCCAGCGAGGCGAGCTCCTCACGCCGGCGCTTGCTGACCGTTGCGTCCGATGCGATTTGCAACGGCCACCGGTACTCCAAGGCGTCGATTGCCTGCAGAAACCCGATCGCATCATCTTGCAGAAGCAAACAGGCATTGTCATTGTCCAGACTTGGTCGAAGGTGCGAAATGACCAATTTGACGAGGGAGTCATCGCAGCGGTGAATGCTCAGCCGCAGCAGCACCGACAACTGCATTTCCGCGGCAGGTTGCCCGGTTGCGCACAGCGTTGCCACGACCCGCGCCAGGGACAGCGTCTGGCCCAGGATCTGGCATGGAGACGCCAGCGACAGCCCCCACGAGGCTCGATCGTATCGCGCGCTCACCTGCGATCCGGTTGAAAAACGGTGTCTCCTCGATCAGGCTTTCGATCCGTTGGCGCAGCAAGCCGCTGGTGACACAGGGAAGCGCACTGACCGATTCCTCGATCGGCACTGCAAGGCGGTGCTGCATCAAACGCTCGTAAGTCGACAGGTCGATGCGGGCGCCCTGATCGACGATCTTCACACCGTTGACATTGAAGATGGCATTCTGTGCAACCACACTGAGCCGCGCGCCCAGTTGGCCCACTGCCTTCTTGAAATGCTGCTGCTGGGCTTGGGTGAGAGTCATTCGGGCAGGTCCGGTTCACGAAAGGACGCCGCGCGTGCACCGTCGCGATATCGCCATGAGTGCCGCGACAAGGCGGCCCGGCGGCTTATGGCATCAGGCCGGCTTTGCGCGCGTCGGCATGCGCCAGGTCCAGTGCGCGGCGGATCTTGTCGAACAACTCGTCGATCTGCGCGTCGTTGATGATCAGCGGCGGGCACACCGCTATCGTGTCGCGCAACGGCCGCACAATCACACCCACCTCCAGCCCGGCCGACTGCACCCGCGCCAGCATGCCGCTGGCCGCATCGAAGGTCTTGCGCGTGGCCTTGTCCTGCACCAGCTCGAAGGCACCGATCAACCCGGTGCCGCGCGTCGCGTGCACCATCGCATGGCTCTCCAGTGCCTGCAGGCGCTGCAGAAAATGCGGCGAGATGTTGCGCGCGTGGCCCACCAGGTCGCGTTCTTCGTAGATCTTGAGCGTCTCGATGGCCACCGCCGCGCATACCGGGTGGCCGGCATAGGTGACGCCGTGCGAGAACACGCCGTTCCTGGTGCTGCCCTGCGTAAGGCCCTCGTAAATGCGGGCGCTGACCAGCGTGGCGGAGATCGGCAGGTAAGAGCTCGACAGCGCCTTCGCCACGGTCATGATGTCGGGCCGGATCTGGTAGGCGTCGCAGCCAAACCAGTGGCCGGTGCGGCCAAAGCCGGTGATCACCTCGTCGGCGACCAGCAGGATGTCGTTTTTCTTCAGGACCGCCTGCACCTTTTCCCAGTAACCCGGCGGCGGGATGATCACGCCGCCCGCGCCTTGCACCGGTTCGCCGAAGAAGGCGGCGATGGTGTCGGCGCCTTCCCGTGCTATCAATGCTTCGAGCTCGGCCACGATGCGGTCCACGAACTGTGCCTCGCTCTCCCCCGGTTTGGCATAGTGGTAGTGGCTCGGGCTGGCCGTGCGCAACACGCGGTCGCCAATCGGCAGGTCGAAGTCCATATGGTTGCCGGCCAGCCCGGTCAGGCTGGCGGACATCACGGTCACGCCGTGGTAACCCCGCTCGCGGGCGATGAGCTTCTTCTTGTTCGGCTTGCCGATGGCATTGAAGTAATACCAGATCATCTTGACGGCCTGGTCGTTGGCCTCCGAGCCGGAGTTGGCGAACATTGCCTTGTCCATACCCAGGTGTTTGGTCTTCTCGATCAGCCGGTGCGACAACTCGATCGACGGCTCATTGGCACGGCCGGCAAACAGCTGGTAATAGGGCAGCTTGTGCATCTGGCGGGTGGCGGCGTCGACGAGGCGCTGCTCGGAAAAACCCAGTGCAGTGCACCACAGTCCGGACATGCCCTCCAGATAGCGGTTGCCCTGGTCGTCTTCCACGTAGATGCCGTCGCCACGGGTCATCACCAGCGGGCCGGTCTCGCGCTGCTTGGCCAGTAGCGTGTACGGATGGAACAGGGATTCGACGTCCTGCATGACATTGAGGTCGTGGGTGCGCAACATGGTGTTTGTCCTTGGGTGGGGGTCTGATGAGGGCGGAAACCCTAAGTATCCGCCCGGTCGGCGCCAGAGAGCGCTGCCAGTACCTGCTGCGTGTGTTCCCCCAGCGCCGGCGGGCGGGTATTCACGGCCACCACTGCGCCGTCGATCTTCACCGGACCCCCCACCGTGCGCGTCTGCACGCCATTCGGCAGAGCCATTGGTTGCACCAGTTCCAGGTACTGGGCCTGGGGATCGGCCAATGCCTCGGCATAACCGTTGATCGGCGCGCTGGGCACGCCTGCCGGCCCAAATGTGCCCAGCCAGTGCGCCACCGGCTGCTGCACGAAGCGCGCTTCCAAAAGAACGGCCAACGCGGCCTGGTTCGCCGCGCGCAAGGTCGGGGTGGAAAAGCGCGCGTCGTCCATCAACTCCGGCACAGGCGTCAGTTCGCACACCTGTTGCCACAACTTGTTGTTGCCCGCTGCCACCGCAAACCAGCCGTCGCTGGCCCGGTAGGCTTGGTAAGGCGCGTTGCGCGGGTGCGCCGACCCGAGTTTGCGCGGATTGCGGCCGGTGCCGAAATACTCGCTGGTCTGCAACGCTGAAACGGCGATTGTGGTGGAGAACATCGGTACGTCGAGTTGCCCCCCCGGCCAACCGCCGCGCACGCGCGCGACCATTGCCGCAATGGTAAACGCCGCGTACAGGCCGGCCGTGAAATCCACCAACGGAACCCCCGCCTTTACGGGCGCGCCGTCGGGCTCACCGGTGACACTCATCACGCCCGCGCTGGCCTGAATCGTCAGGTCGAAGCCGCCCTCCGGCCCGCGTGGACCATCCTGGCCATACGCGGAGATCGAGCAGTAGACCAGCGACGCCTTGCGCGGCCCGAACCAGTCCCAACCCAGGCCCAGGCGGCGCATCACGCCCGGTCGGCTGTTCTCGATCAGCACATCGGCCTCCAGAACCAGCGCGCGCGCCTGCGCGACTTGCTGCGGGTTCTTCAGGTCCAGCACGACCGACTGCTTGCCGCGGTTGAGGGACGCGAAGTTTTCGCTGTAGCCCTCGCTCAGCGGCGGCCACTGGCGCATGGCGTCGCCCTCGGGCGGCTCAATCTTGACCACCTGGGCCCCGAAGTCTGCCAGCAACATGCCGCAAAATGGGCCCGCAGCCACATGGCAGAACTCGATCACCTTGACACCGAGCAGAGGTTGAACAACTGCAGCCATGCACTTTTCCGTGGTTCGGTTGGATCTTGTATACGCCTGTATACAGAGCAATCATATTCAGTTGAAGAACACCCTAACACACCTCCCAATCGCTACGTCAGCGCGCCTTCGGAACCCCAGTACCTTTGCCTGCGATCTCGGCTCCAATTCCTGTGGCCCCTTGATCAAGTCAGGCGACATGGCCTTGAACATCGACGGCCGCAGCCGATCAATCGGGCCCGACAAACCGATGGATGCGATCACGCCGCCCGCGGGGTCGAAGATCGGGGCGGCACAACCGCCCACGCTCTGGCGCCATTCACCACGGTTGACCGCATAACCCTGCGCGCGCACCTTCTCCATCTCGCGCAGGAACTCGGCCGGCTTGGTAATGGTGCGCGGCGAGTGGCTGCGCAAACGGTGTGAAATGTCTCCCAGATAGGCCACGCTCTGAAACGCCAAATCTCCAGCAGTGCGAGGCCGTTGAGCAGCGTGTTGTTCATCCTTCGTACCGCTTCATGAGATGCATGCACTGTAATGTGGACCGACGCTTCAGGCGAGAACCAACTTCACGGGATGGATGCGCCACCGTATGCAGTAATCAGGTAGCGCGGCGCGCGAGCAGCGCCTCACGGTAACGCGCGATTCGCGCCTGCAGCCCGGGTGCAGCCGCGGACCGCACCAGCGCCGCGAGGTCGGCGTCACGCAAGTCTGTCCGGGTGGCAGTGCGAATGGCTCGTGCTGTGGCGGCCTCGACGGCGATGTCGGCCAGGTCTGTGGTGTCACCAATCCCGGTGGCGAGTCCCGCCAAATGCGCCTGCTGGGCATCGAGTTCACCGCCTTCAAGCAGCAAGCGGCGCGCCGCATCGGTGCCGATGCGCTCGGTCAGGCGGCGCGTGCCCAGCACGATACCAAACTGCGCGCCGGGAAAGCGAAAAGTGGTGCCTGGCGCCGCCAGTCTTTGTTCGCACACTGCGAACAGATCAGCGCCCGCGCCCCAGGTGCGGCCCTGCGCCACGGCCACCGTGCGGATCGGTGCATGCCATAACAGCGACAAGAGCGTCTCGATGCGCACCAGCCGCTGCAGCAGGTCGCCATCATTCGCTGTGGAGAGGTCCGACAGGTCAAGGCCAGTACAAAAATGTTTGCCCTCCCCGCGTAGCACCAGCGTGTGGATGTCCGGATCGGCAACGGACTGGCTGCACTGATGCAGCAAGTCCTCGACCAGGGCAGGGCCGAGCGCATTGCCCAGTTCGGGGCGGTTCAGCGTCAGAGTGAGAACTCCGACTTCGCGTGTGGCCAGGATCATGGACCCGCCTGCGCACGCGCGGCCGCCGAGCGGTCCCACAGATTGGGCACGACCGAGTTGTCATAACCGGAGACAAAGTCAATGATTGCGCCCGAATCGTCCAGCCGGTGGCGGCGCACCGCGCCAATGTTGGCACCGTAGACGTGGATACTCACCGCAGGATCTTTGTCCAAAGCATGGCTCACACGGTGCCAGTCACCAACGGTGGGCGAGACGGCCTCAATCGCCCCAGGTTGCATCACATGCTGCTGCCCTGTGGCTACAGGCTTTCCGTCTCGCAGCGTGTACTCGTCGCAACGCTCGGCGCCGCGCAGCACACCGACCAGGCCCCAGACAGTGTGGTCATGCACCGGCGTCCTATGGCCAGGACCCCAGACAAAACTGACTACCGAGAAACGCTCGAGAGGATCGCAGTGCAGCAGGTACTGCGCATACCGGTCCGTGCGCGCCGCAGCAAAAGCCGGCGGCAGCCAGGTGTCTTCCCCGATCAGACGCGCCAGCATCAGCCGGCCTTGCGTGAGCAGGTGCGACTCATCGCGGGTGGCGCCGAAGAGCTGCGTCATGCCAAGAACAAAGTTTTGCAGCGGAGCCACGGCATCGGTCATTGCGGTTCTCCTGGTCGGTGGTTCAAACTGACCTGTTGGCGGCAGCGTACAGCAACACTGGACGGGGCGCGTGAGAACACCACGCCCACTGCGCCGCTTGGGCATGGTTCTATATTACAGGGCTTTTGTTCTGTACATTGGAACTGTGACCCGGCGGCCGCAGATCGACGCCGGCCGGGCCATCGCGCCTCAACGTCGGACCAACTTCAAGCCGCGAGGGCACCGGCGCCACTGGCAGCCAGCACGGCGAACAGCATCCATTGAGGCATATCGCGATGGCGCTGCGCTTGCCATAGCACCAATGCCAGCCCCCAAACGGCGAACAGCCCGGCTGCGACGGTCGCAAACACCGCGAGGATCCGCCCATCCGGGGCCAGCGACGCATACACGAAGGCCCCAGCCAAACCAACCAGCGTGATCGTCACCAGATGCCAGCAGAAGTAGTGTGTCAGCGTCACGACTTGCGGCAGGGTGTCCTGCCGCAGCAGCGGGTGGGCGACCTCGCGCCCGCCGACGAAGAAGTGAATCGCAGCAATCAAGGCGGCAACAGCGGCAGGAAGCAGGAAGACACTCACAGGTTCACCAGTTCCGCGTGGCGCTGCAGCCGTGCGCGCGCGGCGGCCAGCAGCGCGCGGGAGTAAAGCCCGTGGAACCCGACCAGCGCCCTAAAAACGGGTCCTACGCTTGCAGTTCCGGTTGTGCGGTACCGTTTGGCCGTGACGGCCGACCCGAAATAGAGCCGGGTTCCACCTGCGGCGGGCACGACCATGAACCATGATCGGGTGCGGCCTGTGATGTCGCGCATCAGCAGTTGATCCACGGCGCGCTGCTCGACCTCCCAGGCCGCGAAAGCGAAGCCCCTGCCAGCCGCCAGTTCCACCGCCTGCAGATCGCTCGACGGTCGCGCGGCAAGCGTCAGCACCAGCCGCTCCAGCTTGAATAACCAGGTCGTGTAGAAGGCCTCGACATACCGGGCCAGCGAGATGCGGGCGCCAGTCTCGATGACGAAACAATCTGTATAGCCGCCCCCCGAGTACCCTCCCAGCAGTGACTGTGCAGGCAGCTCACAGGTTTGTATCACCACGCCAATCCCCATTTAACATACGGTAGCGTATGGTACTCGCCCGGCTCGAAGCTGTCAATTACGGCGGCCAGCCATACGGCCGCTGCTGCGCCGGCTCAGCGCGGCGCCAGCAGTCGCTCCGCCACGGCGCGCAGCGGCTCGCGCATACTCATGCCAGCGGTCAACCGCAGGCTTTCGAGGCCGATCACTGTGGCATAGAAAACCGCCGCCGCCTGCGCTGCCGCGGTCGGCACAAGGCCGGTGGCACCGAAGAAGTCCCGCAGGTCGGTCAGCCGCTGGCAGTCCACCCGCTCGAGCACCTGGCGGGCTATGGGGTCGGTACGGCCCCAGTCGCGTATCGCGGGCTCCACGGCATTACCTCCAGCCTCTGCATCGGGCGGGGCCGATACCTTTTCGACCAGCAGCAGCAACTGCTCATAGGCCGGCAATCCCGATTGCTGGACGGCCGCAGTGATGTCGGCGGTGGCCACCTGCTCCCATGCCTCAAGCATGGCGGTCCTGAGCGCTGCCAGGTCGGCGAAGTGCCAGTAAAACGAACCCTTGGTCGTGCCCAGTTCGCGCGCAATCGGTTCCACACGCAGCGCCTGCGGTCCGCCTTGCACCAAAGCTCTGAAGCCGGCCCAGACCCAATCGGAGGGCTGCAAGCGGCCGCGTGGCTGGTGCTGGATGGAGGTCGGGACCTTGCGGCTGGGCATCGGCTGTCACCATACCGTTCCGTGTTGACTTTGGCAAGCGGCGCGGCAACATGCGCCTACATATAGAAAGAGCCTCGCCTGCAGGCCTGCTGCAACTGCTGTACCAGGGCGGGACAGTCAGCTAGCGGAGCCTCCCATGAAAACCACTGCTGCTCAGATCGCCTGCTGGAGCAGATCCAGGCCGACCCCGCGGTAACCGCGGAATCTGCATTCCTGATCAAATATGGGTTGACCGCTGAGGCGAAAGCGCGGCAAAGAACCGGCAAGACTGACGCGGTGTAGAACAAAATCGAGGAACGGCTCACGTGCCTCGATCTTGGCCCGCAGTGTCTGCCACTCCGCTTCAATCCAGCCTTCGCCCACGGCGAGTTGTGTATCCGCGTGCCCTGGGGTGGCCAGGGTGGCGAGCAGCGGTCCGATCAGCCCCGAGGCCAAGGTGAACTCGCCTCGTTCGTCTTGCTCCCAGTACGCGTCCGACGCCAACTCGGTCAGGTTGCGAAAGCGGGCCTCACTCGCCCGCAAATCCGCAGTCCGGTCGCTGACCGTCTGTTCCAGCACCCTGGTGTGCTCCTCCAGCTTGCGATGCAGCAATTGCACTTCGAGCGTGTTACGTACACGCGCATTCAATTCCAACACGTCAAAGGGCCTGCTGATGAAGTCCCTGGCGCCAGCTTGCAGTGCGCGAAGCTTGTGGCCCGGTTGCGCCGTGATCACGATCACCGGCAGGGCGCCTTCGGGCCTGGCGGCGCGCAGGCTGTCCATCACGGCGAATCCGTCCATGCCAGGCATCTGCAGATCGAGCAGTATCAGGTCGTAGTCGTGGTGGCTGTGCAGCGCGCAAACCTCGGTGGGTACCATGGTGGAGGAGATCTGCGTGTAGCCCTCCTCGGCCAGCATGCTCCTCAACAAGAGCACATTGGCCTCCAGATCGTCGACGATCAGGATCTTTGCTGAGAGATTCATTTGCGCAAGGGTCATGGGTTGATTCAGAGTTGCTTCAGAGTTGCTTACTGTTCTTGCTGTGATCGGCCGGTCACCCTGCACCGTTCGCCACAAGCTTGCGCACGACTTGTCTGCGAGTGAAAGGCCCGGCCGGGTATCTGCTTTCGAAGCATAGGCGGTTTGCCTTGCGCCATCTGTACGGTAACGCACACAAGCGCGGTCTTTTGCTGACTCGATGCATGGACACGACACGTTCGTAAAATTGCCATTTGGGGGCGATCGCCAGCGATGTATATTCTGTTCGATAACGAACATATACCGCACTTGATCCCACTTGCCGAAGCCGCAACAGAAGTCTGGCCGATCCGCCAGCGGCTTCGCACGCAGACCCGCCAAGCGCACGAAGCCCTGGAGCGCGTTGCGCTGTTGACTGAGTTGGCCGGCGGAAGCATCAGGCTGCCGCGGTACCGGCAGTATCTGCAGCGCATGCATTCGTTCCACGCAGCACTGGACACGCCGTTGATCGGGCGGCTGCCGGCTGCCTACACGGGTCAACGCCTGGACCAGAGCGCGCGCCTGGCACGCGATCTGCAAGCGCTTGGCGCTGAGACGGTGCCCGCGCCGCAGTCGCTGTGCCAGGCGGCCGACGCTCTCACGCGCGACCCCGCCGCCGTGTGGGGTGTGCTGTATGTGCTGGAAGGCGCCAGACTGGGTTCGCAGGTGCTGCTCAAGCGCAATGCCGCTAACCCTGGGGTGCGCCAGGCCCATGCCTTCATCGCGGGCGCGGGCGAGCGCACCGGATGGTGCTGGCGGGACTTCTGCGGCCTGTTGGAGCAGAGTGCGGCAAGCCATGACGCGCAAGTGTTGACCGTCGCTGCCACGCATACCTTTGCTTTGTTAGGCGAATGGCTTGAGGACCCCCCATGACCGAACGATCGCCCCCCGCCGAAGCTGCCTTGACGCCCGCGCCCGCGCCCGCGCTCGACCTCGACACGTGCGCGCGCGAGCCGATCCACATCCCGGGCGCTATCCAGCCGCAGGGCGCGCTGCTGGCGTGCGACCAGAAAAGCTTCACGGTGCTGTCGGCCAGCGCAAATGCGGAGCGCTTCCTCGGTCTGGCCCCGGCGCAATTGACGGGTCGGCGGCTGGCGTCGGTGTTCGACCCGCAGAGCGCGGCCGGCATCCGCAGCGCGCTCGACGACGCGGTCGTGCGGCCCCACATGCCCAGCCTGATCGAATTGCGCCTGCACGACGGCAGCATGCGATCAGCCAAGGTCCACGCCTACCTGGGGGTGGTCTACATCGAGGTCGGCGCGACGTCGGACGCCCAGGTCCAGACGCTGTATGCCGCTTTGCAGAACACCTACCCGGTGCTGGGTAGCATGACAAAAGCCGACTCGCTCGAGTCCATGCTCAGCATTGCCGCGGGCTACGTAAAGCAAGTCTCCGCGCTGGACCGGGTCATGGTCTACCGCTTCGACGAGCACTGGAACGGCGAGGTCATCGAGGAACAATGCAGCCGTGCCGATCTGCCGCTGTACTTCGGGCTGCGGTTTCCGGCCAGCGACATTCCGGCCCAGGCGCGGGCGCTCTACCGCACCAGCTTGATCCGCTACATCGCCGACGTGTCGTACGCGCCGGTGCTGCTGGAGCCGCAGGCCAACCCGCACGACCAACGGCCGTTCGACCTCAGTTACTGCACTCTGCGCAGCGTTTCTCCGGTGCATCTGCAGTACCTGAAGAACATGGGCGTGAGTTCCACGCTGGTGATTTCGATCGTCGTCGACGGCGAGTTGTGGGGCCTGATCTCCTGCCACCATTACGCGGCGACGGCGCTGACCCTGGTGCAGCGGCAGGTCTGCGGCATGGTGGCGTTGGTGGCCGGCGCCATGGTCAAGTCGCTCCAGGACCAGCAACGCGGCCGGCAGCGCGCGCGCCAGGCGAATGCCCAGTCCGCCATCATCGAGGCCTTCAACGTCCCCGGCCGATCCATCCACGCGGCGCTGAAGTCCGCCAGTGTCGACTTGACCAAGATGTTGAACGCGACCGGCGGCGCCTTGTGGCTGGGAGACAAGGTGCTGCCCTTCGGACACGTGCCGCATGCCAGCACGCTGGCCGGCGTGCTGGCGACAGCGCGCGAATCGCTGGTAAGCAAGCCTGAGCAGGCGTGGCACCGGATCGACCTGGCAGAGGCGAGCTTCGGTACCCCCGTACTCGGTGGGGCGCTGGCCATCGCGCTGGATCCCAGGGCCGCCGACGGCCTGCTGTGGCTGCGGCCCGAGTTGCGTCAGGTCGTGTTGTGGGGAGGTGACCCGGACAAGCCGGCCATCGAGACGCGCGGCCCGGATGGCGGCATCACGCTCAGCCCACGGCAGTCGTTCGAGACCTGGAAGCAGTCCATCCAGGGCGAGTGCGCGCCATGGCGGCGTGAGGACCTCGAAGCCGCGCTCTCGCTGCGCGCGCTCGGGCACGTGCTCGATACGCAGCGAGCCCACGAGCAATTGCGCGCCAGCGAGGACAAGTTCAGGAGCCTGACGGCCCTGTCATCCGACGCCTACTGGGAAACCGATACTGCGCATTGCGTCACGGCGGGGGCACACACGCGACTCGGGGCGCTGGCGGCGCGTCTGCCGCCGATCGGCCAGCCCCTGGCATCGGCCTTCATTCCCGACGCCGTCGATGCCCGGCCGCTGCGCAAGACACTCGAACGCCTGGACACGATCCGCGACCTCGAATGCCACGCCGTACGGCCCGATGGCAGCCACTGGCCGCTGCTGCTCAACGCTGAACCGATGCAAGACGACCGGGGTGTTTTCGTGGGCTACCGCGGCACACTGTCGGACGCCTCCGCGCGGTGGGCCGCGGCGGGGGGGGGGGGGGGGCCCGCGCGGGCCCCGCCCCCCCCCCCCCGCGCCCCGGCCCGCGGGGGGGCGCACA
>JAJAZK010000623.1 GCA_026785765.1 Rhodoferax sp.
CCCATCGCGTTGTGGGAATAATGGGTGTGTGCCGTCCTGCCCATGGTGGAGTTGGTTGTTTTGCTTAGGCGGTTCGCTCCGTTGTATTCGAAGCGCCGTGTTCCGTAGCTGAGCAAGTTACCGGCTGCATCCAGTGCAAAGTTACCGGTTGAAGTGCTGCTGGAATTTGTTGCCCCGCCGGTCTTGCTGACGACCTGGGTGACGCCGAGCAGGCGGTTGCTCGCGCCACCCTGCAAGGTGTCGTTGCCTTGCCGCCCCACCAGCAAATCGTCGCCCCCGAGGCCCGTCAACTGATCGTCGCTGGCCGTGCACCTTGCGGTCGACAACCAAGTATTCATGCGGAAGCGGGCTTCCGGCAGGGGTAAAAGTACACCGCTGGAACCTCCGAACTCACGCGCACAAGGCTGAGTCTCCAGACCTTCCGGATCAGTGTAGGTGACTGCGTTCCCGCCCAGGTATGTGTAAGTATTGATCCCGCCCGCCAGCCCGCCGGGATCAGACTGCACGAAGCACACCTACCCGCCGGCGTACCAGTTGAAGAGGAAGTACCAGCCGAGCAATACCACGCCGATCGCAACTCCAAGCATTGCACGGTGTCGATAGAGGCCGAACCAGACAAGCCACCCGATCGCACCGTAGAGAACAGCGTTCACAGCTACCGAAACCACAGGAATAGCGACGCTTCGCTCCTCTGGATCGGCCACAAAAAATATCCAGCTGGGCCACACGGCGAGAAGCACGCGGTCGAAGTTGATCATCGATCTAATCGAATGGATGAGACTTGCATTGCCTTGCAGGAACGCCCAATAGACGAGAAGGAAGAGTAGCGGCACGGCAATTCCCACACTAACTGCTGCGGCCACAAAACGTAGCTTGACTCACGGCTGGGCCCATCACTTGCCGGGCAGCGCATTGAAGTACGGGGCAGGACCGGGAAAGCCGGGGGTCGAAATGTTGGCCCGTTGAAGAACCGAGCGAACGAAGTTCGTGCAGTTATTGCCACCCAACCGGTACGTTCCAGGACTAGCGGTCGTTCGGGCAATGAAGTCGGCCATCTTCTTGTCTTGCTCGGCCGTCGTGCTCACCGTCTTGCACCCCTCCGCCTTTTTGATGTCCGACTTGACTGCCGCCAGCGTGCCCGTGATTGCGGCCAATCCTGGCGACTCGCTGCGAGGGTAGAGCCCCACAGTCGAAGAGCTATTGATCCCGATGCCGACATGTCCCGCAGTTCCGGCGCCCGGGTACAAGCAAACTATCGCATCCAAGCCGTCCGGATCTACAAGAGAAACCGGGTTCCCCAGCGAA
This sequence comes from Rhodoferax sp., assembly GCA_026785765.1. Taxonomy (GTDB): domain Bacteria; phylum Pseudomonadota; class Gammaproteobacteria; order Burkholderiales; family Burkholderiaceae_C; genus CAISIP01. The sequence continues at coordinate 1,306 of JAJAZK010000623.1, forward strand.
TATGCGTAGGTATTCCACCCCCCCGCCAACCCAATCGGATCAGGCTGCGTATACCTCCCCGTGGCAGCTTGGTACGAGCGGAAGTAGTTGTAGTTCAAGCCCGCCTCCTCGTCAAAGTACTGGCCCGGGTAGCGCAGGTTGAAGAGCAAGGCCGGGGTGGTGGCGCGTAGCAGCTGCTGGTCTGCGGTCTGGCCGGGCCGCGGATCCGGGATTGATTTGAGCACACCGGTGGGGCGGTTGTCACCAAACGCGCTGTAAGGCCATTGCCACACTGGCAGGTTGCGGTCGTTGGTGATGAGTCTGGGGGTCAGGATGTGGTCGGCGTGCACGGCATACAGGCGTTGCGCGCTGACCAAGCCGATTGGCATTGCCAGGCCGCCGTCAATTGGCAGCCAGATGATTTCGTTGCCCGGTGCCAGCCCCATCCCGCCCGTGCCGTATTCGCCGAGCAAAGTGTGTTGCCCCAACGGGCCGTCGCCGTAGATATACGCGTTGCCCAGGTTTTGGCTGTTGAAGCCAGCTGGAAAGGGCAGTGTGGGGAAAATCCGGCGCAACCAGAGGAAGAAACTGCCGGTGGGGCCGCCACCGGCAACGGCAGTTTCTTGGACCGGCTCGGTCTTGAATACCCGCTGACCCATCGCGTTGTGGGAATAATGGGTGTGTGCCGTCCTGCCCATGGTGGAGTTGGTTGTTTTGCTTAGGCGGTTCGCTCCGTTGTATTCGAAGCGCCGTGTTCCGTAGCTGAGCAAGTTACCGGCTGCATCCAGTGTAAAGTTACCGGTTGAAGTGCTGCTGGAATTTGTTGCCCCGCCGGTCTTGCTGACGACCTGGGTGACGCCCAGCAGGCGGTTGCTCGCGCTGTCGATTTGCAGGTTCTGCTGCAGACTTTGCTGGTAGTCCGAGGTGGTCGCCATTGCGTCCAGGTCAGCCGCCATGTCGACGCTGTCAGTCAGGGTGACGCGGTTGGAATTGGCGTCGTACGTGTAACGGGTGTTAGTGCCGTTTCTGCCAAAGCCCACGATGCGGTTGCGCCTGTCGTACTGCACGGTCCAGTCGAACCGTGTTGGCACGGGGCTGGTAGAGGTGGCAGCGGCAGTTGTGGTGGGCTGCGCCGGGTTGCTCCACAGCGTTTGCGCAATACCGGTCACTCGGCCTGAAGGGTCGTAGCTGTAAGCGGCAAACTCGTTGCGTGTCATGCGTGCAGATTGGTCGAACTCGCGGCTGGCGCGGTCGCCGCTAGTCCACGACCACATGGCGGGTTGGCCCAACGCGGTGTGCGTCAGATCGCGTATAAAGGCCTGCACGGGCTGGTTCCGGCCGGGTAGTTGCACGTCTATAGCATTGATCTGGCCTTGCGCACTGATGCGGTAGAACACGTTCAGACCGCTTGGGTAGGTGATCTGGGCCAGCGTACCGGCAGGGTGATATGCGTAACTGACCCGGTGCTGGATCGGTGTGCTTCCGGGGTTTAACCTTGTCTGCGACTTCCAGATTGGCCGGCCCAAGGTGTCATAGTTCAGCGCGGTGAGGCCGTTGCCGTCGCGCAGCAGGCGCGGACGGCCAGCAGCGTCGTATGAAAACTCTTGCGTCCCGGCGGTGCCGGGCAATAACACGCGCGTCGGCATGCCGAGCGCATCACGGCTGATCCGGGTTGTCCGGCCGAGGGCGTCCGTGAAGCTGATCGCCTGCCCGTTGGTGTCGCGCACCGTCGCCAGGTTGCCAATGTCGGGACTGCTCTCGCGCACAACCTCACCCCAGGCGTTGCGTGTGTACTGAGTCTGCACTCCTTTGGGGTCGGTGGCGGCGCCAACCTGGTTGAGTGCACTCCAGGCGATGCTTGCAGCATTGTTGTCTGCGAAGGTGATCGCTGCCGGCCGACGCAAGGCATCCAGAGCCACGCGCGTGGCATTGCTCAATGGGTCGGTCTGGATGATCTGCTCGCCGTTGGCATCGAATCCCATGGTCGTCGTCTGACCGATTGCATCTCCCAGCGTCGCCACGCGGTTCAACGGGTCGATGGTGCGGGTTGCGGCATGTACCACGGTCCCGCTGGTGTTCACGGTCTCTTCGCGCACACGGTTGCCCATGCCGTCAAGCACGTAACGCACGTTGGTACCCCGGTTGTCGCTGATTTCTATCAGGCGTTGCGCTGCGTCGTAGCGGTAACGCAGCACATGGCCATTGGGCAAAGACACGCTCTCGATCTGCCCGCTGCCGGTGTAGGTCAATGCAGTGACCTCTGCGCCGGTGGCTTGCGAAACCAGCCGACCGCGGGCGTCGTACCCAAAACTTGTGACCAATCCGCCCGGGTCGGTGCGCGAAATCTGCCGCCCTGCCGCGTCGTAGGTCCACGACGTTGCCTGCTGCAGTGGGTTTAGCAAACGGGTCAGGTTGCCGAAGGCGTCGTAACTCCATGTTGTGACGCCACCGGCGGCGTTCGTGCTGGTCGCCAACAGACCCTGCGCGTTGTGCGTCCAGCTGGTCGTCCGGGTGGCGCCAGTCGCCGTGTCGGTGACGGTTTCTGCCACCGGATTGCCGATGGCGTCGTAACTCGTGCCGATGCTCCGGCCGGGCTCGGTCACCAGCACGGGTAGGTGCCATTGTGGGTGCCATTGGGTCGTGGAAGTCTGCGCCTCGGCCCTGTTGGCGGCGCGCGTGGTTGAGAGCAGCAGGCGGCGTTGGCCTTCCCAGGCATAGTCGGTTCGAACTCCCAGGAAATCAGTCTCGCTGTCGACCAGGCCGTTGTCATTCTGGATCCGGTTCGCGGCGTCTGCGCCACCGGCGCCGGTGGGCAGAGAGGCGCTCGTTACGACCAGCGCTTTGCGGGTTGTGCCGTACCGATAGTTGCGTTGCGTTCCCAACGGGTCTGTTACCTGAACCGGGTCCGTTGGACTTGATCCATAGGCCACGAGGTAACGGTCGGCGCCGTCCCCATGTTCGGTGCTGACAGCGCGACCCTGTGCGTCGTAGGTATAACTGGCCAGCCGAAGCCCGCGCTCGTCAAGGATGCCGGTGACGGCGTTGGGCCACAGCGGGTTCTCGTACAGGTACTGCAAAGTGGCGCTACCTGGATACACCACCGAGACGAGGCGATGTGCTGTGTCGAATTGGTAGCCCGTGGTTTGTCCGTCCGGCGTCGTGACACTGCGCAGTTGGCCGCCGGAGTCGTAGCCCAATGCCAGTACGCGGCCAAACTGGTTACGCACGCGCAGCAAGAGGCCAGCGCGCGGTGCCTGATCGTAAGGCGTGGCTGAATCGCTGTATTCGTAGCTGTTGGTCCAGCCGTTGCGCCGGGTTACGCTGCCAAGGCGGCCGGTCGCATCGAACTGCCATTGCGAGTCGTCTTCTGTTCGTGACAGTCTCAGTCCGCCCTGGGATGGCACTAACCCGTCGCTACCGGTGGCCGAGACCCAACGCAATTGCGCGTTATCCCAGTTGAAGCTGCTGACACGGCCATCGCCAAAGCGAACTTGCGCCATGTTCGACGGTGTGCCGCTGATGCTGAGCGATGCGGCGTGGTTGTGCGACCAGGATTGGCCAAGGCCTAAGCCATCGCCAACTGGCCGCCCGGTGCCGTTGACCCAGCCACTGCGAAAATGGCGCATGAAATCAAGCGCGTGGGGTCCGTTGCCGCTGTAGTCGGTCTGGGTCAGAACTTTTTCGCCGGTCGCAGGAAAGATGGGGTGGCCGACGTAACTGCCCGCGTGGCACATCTGGCCCGGTTCAGGTTCTGGTGTTCCGGCGTCGGCCACGCAGCTGCCAGCTACTTCAGCGTAGTTGGCGCTGCAGGTACAAGTCGTCCCGGTCAATCCGCTGTTTGGCGGACACTGGAAGATTGGACCGATCTGGATCACGGTTCCGTGACGTGGGCCGCCCCACCTGTCAGTGCACTCGGACGTGTAGTGCGTATAGGTGTAAGAAAGGCCGAATGGCGCCGTCATCGCGGTGTAGGAGGCCAGTGAGCCAGCGCTGATCAGCCGACAATTCGAGCGTTCCACATAACCAGGCTGCCAATCGACGAGGTTGTAGTACAGGGCGGCGTCGGCCGCCTTCGTGTACAAAAGGTGGGTCGCGTCCCTCGGAAACCAGAGGTTCGCATAGGCGGTTTGCAGTGGTGCTGCCTGGATCGCCGAGTGCACCGGTCGCTGGGTACCGACGGCCAGAAACAGGGCCAGAATCAGCAGGGCGACTTGCCTGCGGCAGCTTGTGTCCGCCATTTCAATCCATGTCCAGTGCCGGTAAGCCATTTGGCCGATCATGCGGGTTGATACGTTTATCTGAATGGCATGCGCCGCAGCGTAGGAAGCAACGCAAACTACGCCAATTTGACAGATAACCCATCCCGCTGCATCCCTAAAAGTGATGATGCGCTGGCCTCGTTCGGCTTGCGAAGGCCTGGTTTGCGCCGACCGGCAAATTCAAGTCGGCGGATCTGCTGGACCCGGCAGCGTGATCTGGCGTAGCCGACCCAGAGTCTGCTGCAGGACCAGGGCGTCGGTGCTGGCGCGGTGCCGCGGAACTTTCAGCTCCGACAACACATTGGCCTTATAGCCGCCCCATTGGTCCGCCTCTGCTTCGCTGAGCAGGGCGCGCAGGTTTTCCAGGCGAAACGCCGGTGTCATTTCGGCTTCGTCGAACAACAGTCCCAACCAGGCATAGTCATGGGCCCACCCGTCGGAATAGACCGTCTGACCGTGCAGTTGCTGGTTCAGCGCGGCGGCCACAACCGGCGCCGGTTTGCCAAACGCCAGCAGCACCTCGCGGCTGATGTGGTGCACATGTTCCGCTTTTTGGTCCCAGTGCTTCCAGTGCGCTGGTGGCTGTATCAGCGAGCAGTAGGTTTGGCCCTGCGGCAACACAAAACCGACTTCGATCGGGTAACTGCCCTTGCCAAATCCGGAGGCTTCAACGTCAATGAAGGCGGGCAGGGAGGTCATGCACGGGTGTTTCGCTGGTCCCAATGATCGCACAGCCGCCGCGCAGCCCGCCAGCCTTCATCCGCCCCTTCCACGGCACCAAGCAGCGCCAATCCAGGGCATCAGCAGGTCGAACACGCAGGCCAGCACACCGATCGCGATGGTTCCCGTGAGGGCGATGCAGGTGCGCAGGAAGTTCGAGGCGTTGGGCACCATCTGCCCGAGCCCAACGCGGGCGGCCACCATCTTCGCGGCGACCAGCGTGGTTCCGCCAAAACCGACGGCAGTACGCATGCCCACCAGAATCTTTGGAGGCGCTGGGCAACACCACGTGCAGCATCAGTAGGCGGTAATTGGCGGGCATGGAACAAGCGGCGTTGATCTGCTCCCTTGTGGCACTCTTCATGCCCAAACGTGTGGCCAGCGCCAGCGGGGCAATACAGGCCAGATAGATCAGCAACACCTTGGGCATCTCGTCGATGCCGTACCAGATGATGATGATCAGCGGCAGGCAGGCCAGCGGCGGCAGCGGCCGGTAGAACTCCTTGATCGGCGGATCGAAGATGTCACGCGCCACCGGCGACATACCCATGGCAATGCCAATCGGCACTGCGGTGATGCAGGCCAGGAAGAATGCGCTGAAGACCCGGAACATGCTGGCTTCAAGATGCTCCCGCCGCGGTTTGTTTTAGGCTGGGCGGCTCGGCGTTGTCGATCAAACTTCGGGCTGGCGTCGACACCCGACAACTGGCCAGCCGTGCGTTGGCGCAGAGCGTCGTGGTCGAGCCCAAAACGGTGTTCGTTGCTGGTGCCAGGCCACCTGCGCGCACCATGCGACCGGGCTGTTCGCCCATTGATGCCAGCCAAATCGCGCCCGCTATTGCGCGGCTGGCGCCCTTGCTGAGGCAATAGGGCCCAGACCCGGCGGCGGCGGCGCATGGCGGCCGGACCGTCAGGTCCGGAATTCGCGCAGGATCTGCCCGTTGCTGTGCGCGGTGCGTTGGCCTTCTTGCATGGCCAGGTGCCCATTCGCCATCACATGCGCGATGTCTCCCCGATACAGGCGAGGCTCGCGCACGGTGAACCGGTTTCTAGCTGGTCTTTCAGGTCACCATACGGAGCCGGAGCACTGGTGTTGTTCCAATATCGTCTCCGGCATGCAGCGCGCCGCCCAGCACAGCAGGGCAGCCACGTTGCTACCCAACGCGCCCGTTGACAATACATTCAGGTACCCGTCGAAGAGGACCATTGCCTGCCCGTCACAGCGCGGGCGG
>JAJAZK010000624.1 GCA_026785765.1 Rhodoferax sp.
CGGCGCGTACGAAGTCGGCATCCGTCAGTGCCAGCAGCGCAGCTTCATCGGCCACAGGGAAGCCAGCCGATCGCGCAGCGGCCAGCAGCTCAGTGCCCGCAGCGTCGGTAAGTTCGTGACTCCAGCGGTCACGCTCCGGGCGCCAGACCAGGTCGGCCTGCGCAGTGTGGCGCACCACCACCACGGCATCGACACGTGGCTTTGTTCTCACCAGCGCCTCGGCAACTGAGGTGCGCACGCGCGAGGCCTCGGCCGCGTTGAGCTGGCCGGTCCGGCCAAGGTCGCGCAGCGCGCGGCCCACGCCGCGCATTGCATCGCTGCGTTGCACCGTCACTTCGCCGGCGAGCGTATCGTCCACGGTGGCGAGCACCTGCCGTGCGTCTTCGGGCTTCAGACCCAGGGTGTCCAGGCGCTGGGCGATCGTGGCGCGTACCGTGACCACCGGTACGTAGTCATCGAGCGCCGGGTCGGTGTAGGCGGTCTTGAACGGCACTATCTGCGCGTTGCGGTAGCCGCCGTCGGCGGTGATGACAATGCGCGCGCCAGCATCGTGGATGCGATCCGACAGTGTCTTGTCCGAGAAGCCACCGAACACCGGCGTGTAGACCACGCCGATGCGCTTCGCCCCTTCGGTCCAGAACAGTTGCTGCGGGATGTTGGGCAGATTCAGCGCGATGCGGTCACCCGCCTTCAGGCCCAGTGCCTGCAGCGCGAGTGCGCACTTGGCGGTCTCGAGCAGCAGTTCCTTGCGCGTGATGGCGTACGAGTCAACCGGCGCGCCGCGCCCGCCGTCCTGCGACATATCCCAGCGGTCGCCCTCGAACAGGAACGCCGCCTCGGCACCGAAGCCGGCCAGCACATGGCGGTCGACCTCGTTGAAGCAGGCGTTGGTGCGGCCGCCCTCAAACCACTTCCAGTGCGGTGGCTCGTCGTCGTTGAAGGCGCGCGCCCAGGGCTGGAAGTCGGCACCGAGTTCAGCGCTGGTCGCCAAACCACTGCTGGCATCCCAGCCGGCCCAGCGGCCTGCAGCTTGGTCAAAGCTGAGCCAGGCGCCAGCCGGTCCAATACCGGGGACACCAATTGCACCCGCCACGAACCAATGAATCTGACCTTTGGCGATGGCCCCGTGGAAGGCGCCGGGGTCGGCCAATGCGGCAGCGCGCTGGCGCTCCCAGTCGGCGCGGCTGTGCACCGGGTTCACCTGCGCCGCGGGCAGCGGCCGGTTGTGTTGAAGGGGTGTAGCGATATCGTTCATCCCGGGAGTCCGTTTTCTTTGCGGGGCATGGTCACGGCCGGCGCTGCATCAGCACCGCGTGGTCGGGATCGAATATGTGTTCAGGGATCGAAAATGTAACCGAATGGAACTTAGTATCCCATCAAAAATCGGCCTCCCAAGGCAAGCAAATCCTCAGTCGCCGGTCTGATTCTTCAAAACTTCCCTGGTCGTTGCGTCAACATCCACGAATCGACACGGTTGTCGCCCCCAAGTACAGGCCAACCTCCAGTGCGGCTTTCATCGCACTTCAACTCCGCAGGTTCACCACACGATTTGCGGATCAGGGGCGCGGGCTCGCCTCGACCTGCCTCAGCCGCGCCGCCAAACGCTGGCCAGCCAAGGTTGTTGACCGCGTGGCAGTCCGGGCGGGCGGTAATAGTGCTCGAGTTCGTTGAAACCGGCCGCAGCAAGATACTCGCGCCAGGTGTCGAGATCATGGAAGGCGCCGTAGCGTTCGCCCTGCAGTCCCCGCTCGTTGTTGCCGCGCGGGTTCGAGCTGAACAACACGCCGTTCGGTTTGAGCGTCGCGTGCAACTGGCGCAGCACGCGCGGCAGCGCCTCGACCGGGACATGGAACAGCGAGGCGTTGGCGAACACGCCGTCAAAGCGCGCATCGGGCAGGTCCAGCTGCAAAAAGTCCTGCCGCCACACCTCGCAGCCAGTGTCGACGCGGGCCATCGTTGCCAGCGCCGCCGCGCCCTCCAGTCCGATCGCAACATGGCCCCGGGTTGTAAACGCCCGCAAGTCCCGGCCAGGGCCGCAGCCAAAGTCAAGAACCGTGAACGGAGGCTGGGCCACAACGTGCCTCAGCAAGGCCTCTACATTCTGGCTCACATCGTGGCCCGCCGTGCCATCACGAAAGGATTCGGCGTTGCACTCGTAGTGGCGAATGGTCAGATCGGCCAGGTGCTGCGGCGTCAGCCGCTCAGCTCCAGACATAGCCATACTTTATGCCGTATTGACTGGCCAGTCTGACGTCACCTGGCAACGTCGGCAGGCTCACCTGCGGCGCCGCGCCCCGAAACGCTGTGGCAATCATCAAACGATGACCTCGTCGAGGTGGCTTATAAGCTGGTCCACCTCGCCCGGGGTGTTGTAGTGGGCCGCCGATACCCGTACCACGCCACCATAACGCTCGAGGCCCAGGCTGTCGATAAGACGCTTGGCGTAGAAGTCGCCAAAACGGATGCCGATGCCAAATTGATCCACATGGCTGACGATGGACTCCGACTGCTGACCCTCGACCACAAAACTGACGGTGGGTACTCGCCTCCCGTCATCCGCATTCCGGCGCCCTATCACCCGCACGGCAACTTTTGAGGCCAGATAGTCCAACAGACGGTTGGCCAGGCGGTTCTCATGCACTTCGAACGCATCGAAAGCTGCCTGCATTTGCCGGCGCCGCGACCCGGCTGCACCCAGGCCTTTGCCAACATCAACCAGGTAGTCGCCAATGCCGATGCAGCCAAACGCCAACTCATAGTTCAGGTTGCCTGGTTGCAGCTTGTAGGGAATGGTCTGCGCGCTGATGAAATAGTGGTTCAAGCTGGCCAGGCCCAGCAGCAGTTCGCGCCGCCCCCACAACACCGCACAGTGCGGACCAAATACCTTGTAGAAGCTGAACACAACCACGTCGGCCCCACTGGCCACCACGTCCACCAGACGATGCGGCGCGTAAGCAACCGCGTCCACGCATAGCCGCGCGCCTGCAGCATGCACCAGCGCGGCCGCCTCGACCACCGGATTGACCGTGCCCAGGATGTTGGACGCATGGGTCATGGCCACCCACTTGACCCTGTCCGACAACAGGTTCTGGAGGTCTGCAAGGTCAAGTTCCAGCGTCTGCGGGTTCACATTCCAGAAGCGCAACACGGCGCCGGCCTGCTGAAAACGGGACCACGCGCCAATGTTTGCCTCGTGGTCGGTATTGGTCACGATGATCTCGTCACCGGGCCGAATTCCCGGCGCGATGGCATGGCCCAACTGAAACATCAGCGCCGTCGTGGAGCCACCCATCACCACTTCGTCATCGAAGGGCGCATTGATGAGTTCAGCAACCGCCTTGCGCGCCTGCAGCACCTTGGCGCTGGCGTCCTGCGAATGGGAATAACCTGCACCCAGCTGGACACTGCTGCTCAGCAGATAGTCGCGCACGCGGTCGGCGACGCGCCGAAGCACCATTGAGCCGCCGGCGTTGTCCAGGTACACAAAGCCACTGGCCAAGGCGGGAAACTCCGACCGGATGCGCTCAAGGTCAAGTTCAGTGTTGGGTGGTGGCATGCAAGGTTCTGAAGGTGGATGTTTCGGCGTCCGATTGTCTGCCACTCCAGCAATGACGGTTGGGTCCTGATAGATGCCGAAAGCGACGCCGCGCAAACTGCCGCCACGCTGGTCCGTCGTGCTGCCGGGCAGCTGCCAGCATCGGTGTGCCAGGCACCGCTCCCGGTCATCGGTCCGCTCCGGGATTGCGGTTACATTCGGTGGCCTGACGCTCGCTCCACCCGGGCGGCTGCTGTCGAGTTGTTGGTGAAAGGAAATACGTGGACCACTATCCTGCGCGGGCCTGTCGGCAACTGGCACTTGTAGTAGTGCTGCTGCTGGCGCCGCTGTCACTTCCTGTGTTTGGCCAACTGTCCCAACCGGTGGCGACGGCCTCTGCAGCGATTGGCAGCGCTGCCGCCAAGCCGGCCGCAGCCACGCCCATTGCGACTACGGCGGAGAATCCTTACGGCGTGCGAGCAGTTTGGCGCCAGGGGGACTGGGTAGCCAGAGGCACTTTGCTGGTCCTTGTGCTGATGAGCCTGTCAAGTTGGTACGTAATCGTGGTCAAGCTGTTTGAGCAAGCGCGCATCGGCCGCCAATCGAAGGCGCTTGACAAGGATTTCTGGAGTGGCGGATCGGTCCTTGAGAGTGCACACCGGCTAAGCGCCGACAGCCCGTTTCGTTACATCACCGAGAAGGCGCTTGACGGCGTGCAAAAGCACGAAGGACTGCGTGGTGCAATAGACTTCAATACCTGGCTCACGCTAAGCATTCAGCGCGCCATGGCCAGCGTGCAGAGCCAATTGCAGGGTGGTTTGGCGGTACTGGCTACGGTCGGCTCGACCGCACCTTTTGTAGGACTGTTCGGCACCGTCTGGGGAATCTACAACGCCCTGATCAGCATCGGCCTGTCGGGTCAGGCCAGCATCGACAAGGTTGCCGGGCCGGTCGGCGAAGCCCTGATCATGACTGCCATCGGCCTGGCCGTCGCCGTGCCGGCGGTGTTGGGATACAACTGGCTGGTACGGCGTAACAAGGCGGCGATGGACGACGTACAGGCGTTTGGCGGCGACCTGCACGCAGTGATGCTCGCCACCGCCGGACCTCGCCCGGCAGCCGGATTGCGCGCATGATGCCGACACCATGGCAATGAGTTCGGGCCCTTTTGAGGGCAACGATGAAGTCATCAGCACGATCAATACAACGCCGCTGGTGGATGTGATGTTGGTATTGCTGATCATCTTCCTGATCACGATTCCGGTCGTCACCACGTCCATCCGGTTGTCGCTGCCCAAGGAGCGGGTGGAAGAAAGCCTGTCCAGGCCCGACAACATCATCATCTCGGTCGATGCCGCTGGCGCCATGTACTGGTTCGACACCCGCCTGGCCAACGTGGACTCACTGGTAGAGCGGCTCCAGAAGGTGGCAATCCAGCAGCCGCAGCCTGCAGTGCAGATTCGAGGCGACGGCGCGGCGCGTTTTGAGGGAGTCGGCCGCGTGTTGTACGCCTGCCAGCGCGCCGGTATCGCCAGGGTGGCTTTCATCACCGAGCCGCCGGCGCCCGGTGGCTGAGAACTTGCCGAGCCACCGCCGCTGACCATCCTTGCCACACATCGGACCCGATCATGATGATGCCAATGCGTACCCCAGACCTCGCCGAGCCGGAGCTGCTGATGGAGATCAACACCACGCCGCTGATCGATGTGATGCTGGTCCTGTTGGTGATGCTGATCATCACGATTCCGATCCAGTTGCACGCGGTCAACCTGCAGTTTCCGGTGGCGGTGCCTGCGGCCGCCGTGGTCAGACCGACAACGGTGCAGATTGACATTGACGCCGCTGGCACAGTCACCTGGGACGGCATTGCGCTCAGCCAGGCCGCAGTGGAAGAAAAGATGGCGGCGATCGCAACATTGCCGACGCAGCCTGAAGTACACCTGCGAGCGCACAAGGACGCCCAGTACGCGGTTTTCGCCGGTGTCCTGGCCGGCTCCAGGCGTGCGGGCGTAACTACGATGGTGGTCGTCGGCAGCGAGCAGTTCATCAAGTAGCTGCGCGCCGCATGGCAACCGCCACCACATACCGACCGCAAGACCCCTCCGGCCGCTGGCGCGGCCTGTTGGTAGTGCTGCTGCTGCACCTGTTGCTGGGCTGGCTGCTACTGGATGCCACCCTCGACAAGCGTCTGGAATTGGCGAAAAAGCCACCCGAGGTGATCGTGATCCAGGAAGTACGCGTTGAGCGCGCGCCCGCGCCGCCCATGCCACCGGTTCGCGATACCAAGCCGCAGGCGACGAAGGCAGCGCCATCCCAGGCTGGACCTACACCCGGCGGAGCCACACGCGCCGCCGTGGCGCCAGTCGAGATAGTGGCGCCACCCGTCGCAGTAGCGCCCATCAGCTCCACGCCGGTCGCCCCAACCGCTGCGCTGCCGGTTGCGCCACCAGCCGTGGCCGCAGCTGTGGTCACTGCGGTGGCGCCAGGACCGGCTTCGCCCGGAGCACCGGCGCCAGCGCCGATTGCTGCAGCGACTGGTACATCCGGCAGCGCAGATATCGGAGTAGCCTGCCCGACCCAAGTGCCACCAGAGACGCCGCTGCGGGCAAGCCGAAGCGGCACCACAGGCGTTGTCGTCGCACAGGCGGTGATCCGCAATGGCGCCGTTGCGGATGTCACCATCCTGTCCGGACCGGCGGTCTTCCACGCAGCGGTGCGCAACGCCATGCGGCAATACAAATGCAGCGTGAGTGCGGACGAGGCCGTGGTCACCCAACGCTTCGTGTTCAAGCTGGAATGAACCGCGGCCAAGCCGAAGACCGAGGCCTTGCGATTACAGTGGGTCTTAATCCGTTGCGGTATGTGGCGACAATGCTCGATCGATTGCGCCGCCATCGGTTTGTCGGGGCGACCAGCACACCCCAGGAATCTGCCTATGACACTGTCGACACCACCTGTACCCGCCCCGATCGACCATTTCACCCACGCCAAGGAAAAGTTCCTGGAAGGACTGGAGTGTTTTGAAACGGCCCGCTTCGAGGACGCCGAGCGCTGTTTCCTGGCCTCGCTGGCATTAGTGCCAAATCGGGTATCCACTTTGGTCAACCTGGCGTCGACACGGCTCAAGTTGTCGCGCCCACAGGATGCACTGGACGTCGCCGACCAGGTGTTGGCCATCGAATCGGACAATCTGGAGGGCTGGTACCACCGCTCGACCGCATTGGCGCGCATCGGACGGCTGGAAGAGGCACTACCCGGCTTTGACCGTACCCTGGCCATCGCACCCGACCTCGGACAGGCCTGGACCTACCGGGGCAGCGTCTTGCAGGAACTGGGCCACCTGAACGAAGCCGCCGAGTCATTTCAGCGCGCAATTGACAATGGTGCCGACCGGGAGCTCAACAGCTACTACCTCGCCGCTGTCAGCCCCCAGGCGACACCCGCCAGCCCGCCGCGGCATTATGTGGAAACACTGTTTGACGACTACGCCGCGCAGTTCGACGAACACCTGGTGGGTGTCCTGCACTACCAGGCCCACACGGTGCTGGTAAAAAACCTCGCCGCGCTGCAGCACAGCCGCTTCCGCTCCACGCTCGACCTGGGCTGTGGCACCGGCTTGTGCGGCCCGCTGGTCCGGCCCATGACCGACCGGCTCGCCGGGATCGACCTCTCCGGCACCATGATGGCGAAGGCCGGCACGCGCGGGGTGTACGACGAGCTGGTGCAGGCCGACATCGTTGAACACCTGCGTGCCACCGACCAGCGGCATGACCTGGTGCTGGCAGCTGACGTTTTTATCTACGTGGGCGACCTGGAGCCAGTTTTCGACGCTGTAAAGCGCCTGCTCGATCCGGCTGGGGTGTTCTGCTTCTCGGTCGAATCCGACACCCCAAACGGCGCCGATTTCGCCTTGCTTTGCAGCATGCGCTATGCCCATTCCGAGCCCTACCTGATGGCACTGGCCACACGACACGGGTTCGAAGTGCGCAAGGTGGTGCATGACCAGATTCGCCAAAGTGTCGATGAGCCGATCAACGGCTTGTTCATGTACCTCACGCTGCCGTGATGCTGGGGCGCTTCGACGCCACGCTTCCTGCCCGACCCCGCCGAGTCCGTTCGCAAGCAGGGCAAAATGGCTCCACCCCAACTGCCCGGAGCACCCCATGCACCCCAGCGTTTCCTATCCGCGCGAAGCCGGCACGCCGGTGTCGCATCTTCCGTTCAGCCCGGCTGTCAAGGTAGGCAACCTGGTTCTGGTTTCGGGCCAAGCCTCGGTGGACCTGAGCGGACAGATCGTCTCCGACAGCTTTGAAGGCGAGTTCCGCCGGTCGGTTGAGAACTTGCGCAAGGTGTTGCAATGCGCGGGATGTGACCTGACGCACGTGGTGCAGACGCGCAACTACGTGCGCGACGCGGACGACCTTCCATTGTTCAACCGCCTGTACCGTGAAACCTTCCAGGCGCCCTACCCCGCTCGCACCACCATCACCGGCTGCCTGTCACCGGCACTGCGCTTCGAGATCGAATGCATCGCGGTCGCCAATGGATTGACCGATTGAGACGACGCAATCCTGGCGCGCCCTGCGCCCTTCCCTTCCGATCCCGTTCGGTGCGTTGGTGCAAGCAAGCGGACTTCCTGCGACCGCAACGGAATACCGATGCCGTTGGCCCGGAACGTGGCCAATACCGCCTGCGTCACTTGACTGGACACGTCGGCGTAGTCCGCCACGCCGGTCCAGGGGCGGATGCCAATTTGTGCTGCTGAATCGGACAGCCACAACACACTGATCACTGGCGCTGGCTCAGTCAGCACCTTGGCGCTCTTTGTCAGCAGCCCACGCCAGTTGCACGGCGCACTCGATCTCGGTGTCATCGGCAACACCCACCTGGACGTCGATCTGGCGCGCCATGCCGAAGTGGTGCAGGATTTCACCGACGATCTTGCGGATGGGGATAACGATGCGCGAGCGGTCGAGCGATCGGTATGGCTGAGCACCATATCGAACAAGCGAATCTCTTCGACCACACCTTCTTCCTTGGCAATCGAGATGTGTTCACCGACCAGGAACGACCGCGTGAAGATGATGGTCAGCCCGGCTGCCAGGTTTCCCAGGATCCCCTGCATGGCCAGCGCCACACCGGCACCCGCCAGGCCCAGGCCAGCCAACAAAGACAGCAGTTCGATGCCCAGGTTCTGCATTGCCATGATGGCAAACAGGCACACCTCCAGAATGCGAACGACGCGGCTTCGCAACTGGCGCAAGGTCTGGTCCAGCCCGAGCCGACCGATTACCCCATCGGTCAAACCCGCAATCCCGCTCCTGGCAAAAAAGCCAACGGCCAGGATCAGCAAGGCCACCAGCAGCTTCGGCCCAAACTGAATCGCCAGATCGATCGCGGTGCGCTCGTGCTTCCAGTTCAAGCAATCTGACCGACACAAGAACCCCGCGAAAAAATAGTGTAATTAAAGCCGACACTATGTCGGTATTCGTTACACAAGAATAGACGGACATCCATTTGTGCGTGAAAAATTACGCAGAATCAAAGACTTAAAGCTGGCATGGATAGTGCTGGATGAAGAGTGCAACACTTAACAGGGCTCCTTCATGAACGCTTTCACCCACACTTTCCTCGCCTTGGCATTCGCAGGCGCCTGCGGGGCCGCAAACGCCACCCCGGTGGTGGCATCAGTCCACGTGGTTTTTGACAACCCGATCTTCAATGGTTCGGGTTATGACGTGGTCACCATCAAGTTTCCAAAACCAATCCCGGCACAGGGCAGTATTACGCAAACCGTGGCGGCAGGCCGGTTTCAGGGGACCGGATCGAACGTCGTCGGCGTCGACCCGAGTATTTTTGTCGACGGTCTGGACAACCTGTACCTGTATTGTTACGACATCTACGAGGGCATCAACCACGGTGCGAGCGTTACCTACAAGATCAACTTCGACGGCGAACTGGCACGTACCCGGGACTTCCTGGGCGCAGTGAACTACGTCATGAGCCCGGACAAGACCAAAATCGATCCCTTCGCCTGGCTGCACCCGATCAACGGTTTCCAGGGCGCGGCGATCCAGCTGGGCATCTGGGAAAGCAAATACGAGACAACCGACCTGCTTTCATGGAGCCTCGCTTCCGGCTCGTTCAGCGCCACCGGGCTGGAGACGGCGACACAAAACTATTTGAATGCGTTCACCGCCGTGATCAATACAACTGAAGCCGTCGGGGACAAATTTGTAATGACCCTCGAAGCCACTGGCTTCCAGGACATGCTCGCGGGCGACCCGCCAGTCGCGGTTCCTGAGCCCGGTACGCTGGCACTGTTTGGTATCGCACTGGCTGCGTTGGCCGTCCGAAGCCGCAGGAACCGCCAAAAAATCCGCATCCCCCACTGATAGCATGCAGGGTATGGAGACCATAACCATCCCAACAGTTGCCCAGCCAGGTACCAACAGCGGTACTCCAGCTACGGCCAGTTCAAAAATGCGTCAGACACCCCGGCTGCGGCGCGGCATCGGCGCCATGCTGCTCTTCATTGGACTATTCACCGCCGCCGTCGGCAACAGCGGCGAGGCCGGGCCGCCGGCGACCGCGGCGGCCGCGAGTACACCCGAACCAGTAACCGCCCGGGTGATCGTCAAATACAGGGCCGATACAGACTTGATGCGGCGCAGCCTTGGCGCGCGCGGCGCACCGGCCCGGCCGCTGCACGCGCAGGCGCTGTCGCAACGCTTGCGCATGGAACTCACTGATGGCCGCATCCTTGGAGCACGCACCCAGGGGCTGCGCGCCCGGGGCATCAGCTCAGCGCAACTGGCAGCGCAGTTGGCGGCGCAACCCGACGTCGAATGGGCCGTGCCAGATGAACGCCGTTATATCCGCGCGATGACGAACGACCCCTTCCTGGCGGGCGGTCAAACCACGATCACGCCGACCGTTGGGCAATGGTATCTGCGCGCACCGGACGCCACGGCGAGATCGGCCATCAATGCGGTCGGTGCCTGGGACACCACGACCGGCTCCCCTGCGGTGACTGTTGCTGTACTCGACACTGGTGTGCGCCCGCACCCGGAACTGGCCACCAAACTGCGCCCGGGTTACGACTTCATTCATGTGGACTCGGTCGCCAACGACGGTGGTGGCGGGCGCGATGCAGATGCGACCGACCCCGGCGACTTCGAACTGGCTGGTGACTGTCCGGGCTTTCGTGCCAGTACCAGCAGTTGGCACGGCACCAAGGTCGCCGGCCTGATCGGAGCCAGCACAAACGACGGCGTGGGGATGGCAGGCGTCGGATACAACGTAATGGTGCTGCCGGTGCGGGTACTGGGCAAATGCGGCGGCTTCGACTCCGACATCATCGCCGCCATGCGCTGGGCTGGCGGGTTGACCGCCGAGGTCGGGTTTGGCACGTCCGTGACCTTCCCCAACAACCATCCGGCGCGCGTGATCAACATGAGCCTGGGCTCCGCTGGCACTTGTCCGGCTTCGTACGCCGACGTGATTGCAGAACTTGCTACGCTAAAAGTAACCGTGATTGTTGCTGCCGGCAACGAAGACGGACTGGCCGTCAACAGCCCGGCCAATTGCCCCGGTGCCATCGCTGTGGGCGGACTGCGCCACAGTGGCACCAAGGTCGGCTACTCCAGTGTCGGGCGGCAGGTGGCGATTGCAGCGCCGGCCGGGAATTGCGTCAACCTGGTCGGACCATGCCTTTTCCCCCTGCTGACGACGACAAACAGCAGCCCGCAACAAGCACTACCCAACACTGACAACACCTACAGCGACAGCATCAGACCAACTTTCGGCACCAGCTTCGCTGCGCCACTGGTGGCGGGTACGGTGGGACTGATGCTGTCGGTGAACCCGACCATGGGGCCGGACCAGGTGCGCCGGGCCTTGCAGTCCAGCGCGACGACATTCGTGAGCAGCGGCGCCGCGCCTGACGTGCCCATTTGCCGCGCGCCCGATGGCGTTACCCAGATCGAGTGTTACTGCACTACCACGACATGTGGCGCCGGCATGCTCAATGCGGCGCTGGCGGTGGTGCACGCACTGAACCCCTTTGTCGTTGTGTCAAGCGAAACCGCCACACCAGTAGCAGGCAGTTTTGTTGCATTGGATGGCAGCAGTTCTGCCGCGCAGGGACCGCGCACGATCACCGCGTACCAATGGTCCATCGTGTCAGGCGCGGAACTGGCCAGCTTCAGTGGCGCCACCAATGGCCCGACGGCCAGCTTGAGAACAGCAGCGGCGGGCAGCGTCACCGTGCAATTGGCCGTCACCGACAACACGGGCGCTATCGGCCGCGGGGAAGTGACGCTGTCGGTTGTTGCGCCAGCACCTGCAGGCGGCGGCGGCGGCGGCGGCGGCGGCGGCGGTGCAATCGACTTCGCCTCGCTCACATTTCTGTTTGCGGTAGCGGTGGGAGCGCTCTGGGCTCGCCACGGTAGGCGCCGGCGCTGCTGAGGCGCCAAGTGGTCGATACGCACTATGCAGGGACCCGTTTTTTTCCTTGCTACCAAACCTATTCTTGAGACATCAGAAGAAACACCCGACTCTTTTGCACCTGGCACCTGGACACGCGGCGCAAACGGCGCGACCGCGGTATACCGGCAAGATGACGGAGCGCGTCGAGAAGCACTGCAGACAATTGCATCGGGAGCGCCGGGCTCACAGGATTTAGTTTAGGGTTAAACAATTTAACCATAAAGCTGGGGTTTTTCTCTATTGTGTAGGGGCTGCTCGCCGCTACCATCCACCGGTTGCATCGCCCACCATTTTGTCGCTGATTTTTTTGCACCTAGGAGAACCCCATGACATCCCGTCGCCTGGTCCTTTCCCGCAGCGCTGCCCTGATCGGTGCAGCTTCCACCGGCCTTTTGCTGCCTGGCCTGGCGCGCGCCCAGGGAGCCAAGCTTCGTGTCGGCTTGATGCTGCCCTACACCGGCACCTTTGCCCAGTTGGGAGTGGCCATCGAAAACGGCTTTCGCCTGGCGATCGATGAGCAAGGCGGCAAACTGGGTGGGCGCGAGATCGAGTACTTCAAGGTCGACGATGAGTCCGATCCGTCCAAGGGGATCGAGAACGCGAACAAACTCGTGCAGCGCGACAAGGTTGATGTACTGGTTGGCACGGTGCACTCCGGGGTTCAGATGGGCATCCACAAGGTGGCGCGCGACACCGGCGTGCTCAGCCTGATTCCGAACGCCGGCGTGCATGTGGCAACGCGGGCGCAATGCGCACCCAACGTGTTCCGGACTTCGTTTTCCAACTCACAGCCGACGCGGGCGCTGGGCGCTGCAATGATCGCCAAGGGGCACAAGAAAGCGGTCTGGATCACCTGGAAGTACGCCGCCGGTGACGAGGCCTTTGAAGGCTTCAAGGAGAGCTACACCGCTGCCGGTGGCAGCATCATCAAGGAGTTGGGACTGCCCTTTCCCAACGTCGAGTTCCAGGCCCTGCTGACCGAAATCGCTGCACTCAAACCCGACGCGGTGGCCTGCTTCTTTGCCGGCGGTGGCGCCGCCAAGTTCATTCGCGACTATGCGGCAGCCGGTTTGAAAGGCAAGATTCCTTTGTATGGCTCGGGTTTCCTGACCGAGGGTGTGCTCGAAGCGGCCGGTGCGGCTGCCGACGGCGTGATTACCACCCTGCATTACGGCGACGGCATCGATACGCCGCGCAACAAGGCGTTCCGCCTGGCCTATGCCAAGACCTTCAAGCTGCAACCCGACGTATACGCCGTGCAGGGATATGACACCGGCCTGCTGCTGGTGCAGGGATCCAATGCGGTCAAAGGTGACCTGAACAACAAGACCGCCTTGTACAAGGCGATGGAATCGGCCACCATCGACAGCCCGCGCGGCAAATGGAAGATGAGCAAGGCGCACAACCCGATTCAGGACATCTATCTGCGCGTCGTCGAGAACAAGGAAAACAAGGTGATTGGGGTCGCCGCCAAGGCACTGGAAGATTCAGGCGCCGGCTGCAAGATGACCTGAAAGCCCCGGCCTGCACTTGCCTGACAGCGGCGGATCGATTCCGCCGCTTTTGCTTGGGAAAGCAGCGTTTCATGGACTTTGCTACCTTCCTGATCCAGCTTCTCAACAGCGCGCAATACGGGCTGCTGCTATTCATGCTGGCCGCCGGGCTTACGCTGATCTTCGGCATCATGGGAGTCGTCAACCTCGCGCATGGCAGCTTCTACATGCTGGGCGCTTACCTGGCCTATGCGTTGAGCGGCCTGTTCGGCAGCCTGACGCTGGCGATCCTGGGCGGTGTGGCGCTGGCGATTGTTTTTGGCCTGGCGCTTGAGTGGCTGCTGTTTCGCCATTTCTACCAGCGTGACCATCTGGACCAGGTGCTGCTCACCTTTGGCCTGATTTACATCTTCGAAGAAATGCGCTCCATGTTGTGGGGCGACGATGTACACGGCGTCAAGGTCCCTGAACTGCTCAGCGCGTCCATTCCCCTGACCGACAACCTGTCTTATCCGGTGTACCGGCTGTTCATGTCGGGCGTTTGCATTGCGCTGGCGCTTGGCCTGTACCTGCTCATTGCGAAAACACGCCTGGGCATGAAGATCCGGGCCGGTGCGTTCAACCGCGATATGGCCGAGGCGCTGGGGATCAACATCAAACGCATCCACGCCCTGGTGTTTGCCCTCGGTGTGGGCCTGGCAGCGATGGCGGGCATCATCGCCGCGCCGGTTTCCAGCGTCTACCCGAACATGGGCTCCCAGGTGCTGATCATGTGTTTCGTGGTGGTGGTGATCGGTGGCATCGGATCGGTGCGCGGCGCGCTGGTGGCGGCCCTGCTGGTCGGGCTGGTCGACACCTTCGGCAAGGTGCTGCTGCCGCAGGTGGCGGGCATGCTGGTGTACATGTTGATGGCCGCCGTACTGCTGTGGCGGCCCGAAGGGCTGTTCAAGCAATGAAGATATGGCCCCCACGCTTGCGGCTTCGCCGCCCTTCGAGAGCACTGCGTGTACTTCGCTGCCGCCCGAGGGGGCTAATTTTGGCTACGCCGCAGTTCGTGAACCTTGAGGCGGCCCGGCGGAAAAATGCCACTTCATGCAGGACTGAACCATGACAAGCGGCAACCTGGAAATATTTCCGCGCGGGATGCAAGTCGCGCTCGGCGTTGGTCTGCTCGCACTGCTCGTCTTCCCTTTTGTGGGGTCCGATTTCTACGCCCAGATGGTCACGCGCATGATGATCCTGGCGATCTTCGCGATGAGCCTGGACCTGCTGCAAGGCGTCACCGGCCTGGTGTCGCTCGGGCATGCGGCGTACTTCGGCCTGGCCGGTTATGCGCTGGCATTCCTGATGCCGCAAGACGGAGCCGTCAGCATCTGGTGGACGTTGCCGACAGCCGTGTTTGCCTCTGGCCTGGCGGCGCTGTTGATTGGTTTTTTCGTGGTGCGCACGCATGGCATTTACTTCATCATGGTCACGATGGCGTTTGCCCAGATGGTCTATTACCTGTTCTTCGACAACAAGGCACTGGGTGGCTCTGACGGCTTGTACATCAACTTCAAGCCGACGGTGGCGCTCGGAAGTCTGGTCCTTCTGGACCTGGACAACAAGCGCAGCATGTATTACCTGACACTGGGCATGCTGCTGCTGGTCTACATGTTCCTGCGCCGCTTGTTGTGGAGCCCGTTCGGGCGAGCCCTGGCCGGCATCCGTGTCAACGAACACCGCATGCGCGCCATGGGTTTCGGCACCTTCGGTCACAAGCTGTGCGCCTTCACGCTGGCCGGGGCGCTGGCCGGGTTGGCTGGTTATCTGTGGGGCGTGCAAACTGGCTACATCAACCCGGAACTGATGGGTTTTCACATGAGCGCACATGTCATCATGATGGTGATCCTGGGCGGAATGGGCAACTTTGCCGGCGCCATTGTGGGTGCCTTCAGCTTTGAATATGTTCTACATGTGTTGAAAGACCTGCCATCCATCGGCGGTTTCAGCCTGGGCAAACACTGGCAGTTGTGGATGGGCAGTTTCATCGTGCTCGTGGTGTTGTTCGCACCTCGGGGCGTACTTGGGTTGCTGCAGCGCCTGACGGCAGGCAAGTCGACCGGCTCAGACCAGCATGGCTGAAGTCCTTTTGCATGCCGAGCGGCTGACCAAGCGATTTGGCGGTCTGGCCGCCGTCAACGAAGTCTCGCTGCAGTTGTGGCGTGATCGCATCCATGCCGTGATCGGCCCCAACGGCGCCGGCAAATCCACCTTGGCCAACCTGCTGTCGGGCGATCTGCCTCCCACATCGGGTCGGGTCCTGCTGGGCGGGCAGGACATCACCGGTTGGAGCCCGGAGGCCATCTCGCGCCAGGGACTGGGGCGCAGCTACCAGAAGACGAATATCTTTTTGCCGTTCACTGTGTGGGACAACGTGTTCCTGGCCGCGCAATCGCGCGACCCGCAGCAACCCTGGAACCCGCTGCGCTGGGTCCGCCCGGCTTCCGCATCACGTGCGGCCCGGGCCCGCTGCGAAGCGGCGCTGGAACTGACTGGCCTGGCCACGCGACGCGACGCGATTGCCGCCACCACCAGCCACGGCGAACAGCGCCAACTGGAAATCGCCATGACCCTGGCCACCGAACCGCAAGTGCTGCTGCTCGACGAACCACTGGCCGGCATGGGACAGGCCGAAGCCGAACAGATGGTCGCCCTGCTGCTGCGCCTCAAGAAGGACCACGCTATTTTGCTGGTGGAGCACGACATGGACGCGGTTTTCACGCTAGCCGACCACCTGACCGTAATGGTGAACGGCCAGGTGATCGCCAGCGGCACGCCAGCCGAGATCCGGACGGATGTCAATGTACAGGCGGCGTACCTGGGTGAGGAGATGCACTGAGATGGCCAGACGCGCATTGCGTTCTCTGCGGAAAGTTGCAGGTAGTGATAGGGTCCGGGCTGGCTCGCCTCGCGGCAGGCGGTGCCCGGCGGTGGCTCACACTGGGTCGGTCGCGCTTCGCGTCGACTGCCCTGCGGTGCTCGCCCAGGGGGTGCGTCGCGCAACTCGCTTCGCGAACTGCGTTCGCTGCGCTCGGACAAGCACGACGGGTCAGATTACGAAGCGCGCTGCGCGCGCCCACCCCGGGGCTGTGCTCCTCGGCGACCCAGAGATCGCCCCCGCCGGGCACCGCCTGCCGCGGGCCCATGTTGTTTGTTGTCGCACCGAATACCAATGGCTCCCCTGCAAAGGCGCGTGGGCACTGGGTGCAGCGCGCCTCTGGTGCGCCGAGAAGCGCAAGGCTTGCGGCCTCGCGCGCAGCGCGACTCGTAAACATTCTCGTCGCGCTTGTCCGAACGTAGTGCGCGCAGCGCACGGTGTGAGTTGCGCGACGGGCCGCAAGATCGAGCATCGCAGGGCAGTCGGGCGCAGCACCGACCGCTCCAGTGAAGCGCTGCGCCCAGTGCACACGCGCCTTGGCCGCGACCAACGTTCCAGTCAGAATGCCTGACATGCCTGACACGCTGATCGATGCCCGCAGCATCAACACCTACTACGGTGCCAGCCACATCCTGCGCGGCGTTGACTTCTCGGTGGCGCGCAGCGAAACCATCGGCCTGATGGGACGCAACGGGATGGGCAAGAGCACGCTCCTGAAAAGCATCATGGGCCTGGTCCCGCCGCGCTCCGGCAGGGTAACGGTGATGGGCAAGGACATGACCGGTCGCGCGCCTCACGAAATTGCCACCATGGGCATTGCTTACGTACCTGAAGGCCGCGGCATCTTCGGTAACCTCAGCGTGGTCGAAAACCTTCAGATGGCCGCACGATCCGGCAGTACAAACGCTGCCCGCGCTCGTGCCAAAGCCGGGCAGGACTGGAACTACGGACGGGTACTCGACACCTTCCCGCGCCTGAAGGAACGGCTGGGCCACGGTGGCCAGCAACTCAGCGGCGGCGAACAGCAGATGCTCACGATCGGCCGCGCATTGATGACCAACCCCGATGTGCTGATCCTGGACGAAGCCACCGAAGGCCTGGCGCCGCTGATCGCGCGCGAGATCTGGCGCATCTGCGCGCTGATCCGCGAAAGCGGCATCAGCAGCGTGATCGTCGACAAGAACTGGAAGCATGTGACGAGAATCACCGACCGCAACGTCATCCTGGTCAAGGGCCAGGTGGTGTTTGCCGGCACTTCTACCGAGTTATTGGCCAAACCGCAGTTGCTGGAACAGTACCTGGGCGTCTGAAATCCCCTGCAGACTGGCAACTATGCGTTGCGCGCCTCACATAGCCGGCATTCTCCCGGCACGCCCTAGAG
>JAJAZK010000625.1 GCA_026785765.1 Rhodoferax sp.
GAGCAATTGGTGGCCCGTCGGCCGGGGCATGCGCAGGCCTGGCTCACGCTGGCAACGGTGCGCCGCGTGCAAGGCCGCTATGCGGCCTCTGACAGCGCGTGCAAAGGAGTCGCGGCAGCGGGCGCGGCCGGCCACGCGGCCGCCTGCCAAGCTGAGAACGACAGTCTGCCAGCACATGCTTTGGCCACCTTTGCCCCGTTGTCACTCATGCCGCCTGTTTCAGTTCGGGCAGCAACTTCCAGTGCGCCTCATCAGGCGTTTGGTCACTGATGCTCGAATGCGCCCGCCCCTTGTTGTACCAATCCAGGTAGGCACCGATCTTGGTCCTGGCGTCAGCCACACTGGCATAGGCGTGTTTGTACACATGCTCGTATTTGACGCTGCGACACAGCCGTTCGACAAACAAGTTGTCGCGCCATGCCCCGCGCCCGTCCATCGACAGCTTTGCGCCCGAGCCCAGCACCACAGCGGTGAACTCCTCTGGCGTGAGCTGGCTGCCCTGGTCGGTGTTGACGATCTCCGGCGTTGCATGCCTGGCCAGCGCCTGCTGCAAAATCTCCTTGGCGTGGCACGCCTCCAAGGTGGTGGCCACCTTGTGCGCCATCACCCGCCTGCTGGCCACGTCCACAATGGCCGTGAGGTACACAAACCCTTGGCGCATCGGGATGTAGGTGGTGTCGAGCGCCCAGACCTGGTTGGCGCGCACCACCGCGACGTTGCGCAGCAGGTACGGGTGGACTTTGTGCCCCGGCGCGGGCTTGCTGCTGCCCGGCTGCGGGGCCATGGCCCGTATGCCCATGCGCAGCATGAGCGTCCGCACGTGCAACCTGCCCACCTCTAAGTCCAATCGGCGCAACTGGCGCACCAGTTGGCGCGCGCCCATGAATGGGTGCTCCAAGTGCAGTTCGTAGATCTGGCGCATCAGGGCCAACTCGGCTTCGTTCACGCCTTGGGGCAGGTAATACACGCTGCCCCGGCTGATGCCCAGCAATTTGGCCTGCCGGCTGATTGAGAGTTTGTAGTTTCGGTCAATCATCGCCTTGCGCTCAGCAATCCCGCTTTGGTGAGCGCACGTTCTAAAAAATCATTCTCCAGCGTGAGCTGTCGATCTTGGCCTGCAGCGGTACCAGGTCCACCGCAGGGTTCGCGCCAGCGCCGTCAAACGCGTCGGCGGCGCGCTCGATAAGCTGGCGCTTCGAGTCGGCGATCTGGTTGACGTGCAGGTCAAACTCCTGGCACAGCTCGGCCATGGTCCTGTCCTCGCGTAGCGCAGCAAGCGCCACGCGGGCCTTGAACTCGGCGCTGTGCGTGCGCCGCACCCGCCTGGCCACATTGGCTTTCTTCTTCAACTTCATGGTGGAAACTCCTTTGCGCTGGGCTTACGCCCAGCAATTCAAAATAGGCTGAGTTTCCACTTACCCCCCGTTCAGATTTGCCGGACCACTTCTATGGTTAGTTGAACTGCCCTTTAAGGATGCCATCCAGCGGACTGGCCTGAAGCAGCGCGAAGCGGGCAAATTCGTTTGCGCGGCCCAGCAATGCGCGTGCGAGGCCGGGTGATGACAAGCCGGGAGTTTGGGCAACAACCCGCGATACGTTGTGACCAACCTAGCTATATGGCTATGTGTACTCCCACCGCGGCGGAGGACGCAAGTTGGCTGCAGCGCACGCCCAGCAGCACCCGAATCGCCGCGCTGTCTTCCCGAATGTGCTTGCTGCGCTGCCAAGCCGCTTACTTTTCAACGATAGCCCACACGAAACTGGCAGCGCTGTACGGAGGCGATGAGTTTCTGTACTTGCAGCTCGAACTCGATCGTGACCGACTCTCAGGCTAGCACCGGAGGGAATCGCTCACAGCGTCAGACCGGTGAGCGACTCCGGTGCTTCATCAACGAAAGAAAAAATAGGCAACCACCAGCACTATTGCCGGTACGCCCAGAATCCAACCGATTAAATACTTTCCCATAGCAGTTCTCCAGTAAGTTTTGAAGAAGCCAATGTTGGATCACCTGGCAGGATTGGATTGCAGGCGCTTGCCTTGAAAAGATGTAGGACCAACGACCAGTCGACACCACGGAATTGCGTGGGCGCCGCAGTCGGGAGGCGCATCTGATTGCGCCCAAACGGACATAGGCAGCCATGCGAGCGCGCTGCATGCATTGCCGTGGCGCGCTCGCAGCGCGAATGGCTGGCCGAGCGGCAGCAGCAGCGCCGCCATCCTCTCCGCCGCATCGATTGTGCCGTCGTGAGTGGAGCGCATGACGGTCGGCGAATCAGGGCTCAGAGACGGTCGCCTGACGGCCACCGGCGCTTATGTACGGCAGCGCACCGATGGCGGCGTGCGATTGAAACATCATCAGTCAACGACAGCAATTGCCTATCTTCAAGGAATCTCATGATCAAGTGGGCCATCATTGCGGCAGTGATCTCAGTGATCACCGGCTTCTTCGGCTTCTCGGGCGCATCGTCCGCCACGGCCGGCATCGCCAAGGTCCTGTTCGGGATCGCGATCTTCGTGTTCCTCATCTTCGTGGCACTCGCGATCTTCGCCGGCAAGGCGATTTTCTAGGCGTGTGGTCCACGCCATCGTTGGCCATCGCGGGCCATTGCGTTACGGATTGCAGGGTTGCAAATTGAACTGTCGCGCCTGAGACGGGCAGACCGGCGCCACCTCCCGGCGCACAATCAGGCAGGAAGGATTCGAGATTCGATGAACCTGAACGCAACGCGCAATTGCTGGACCCGCTGCGGGCTCGCGGCTGCCGGGCTGGTCTCCGGTATTGCATTTGCACAAGAAGGCAGTGCGCTCGTCGATCTCATCAATGCCTATCGCAGCGAACCTCAAAGCTGCCAGGGCGAGCGCATCAATGCCGTCGGACCGCTTGCGCCGGATGCTGCCCTGGCACGGGTCAAACCCGGCGCAGGCGGTAACCTGCTGGAGGCCTTGAAGGCGCAGGGCTATCAGGCAGCCCGGGTCGAGGCAATCCGGGTCTCGGGTCCCGCTGATGCGGCTGGCGCCATGAAACTGGTCAAGGACAACTATTGCCGGCAGCTGATGAGCAAGCAATACGCCCAGATCGGTGTTTCGCAAACAGGCGTTGCCTGGCAAATCCTGCTGGCGCGGCCTGTGGTGTCCGCCGACCTGGGCGAGTGGAGACAAGCCGGACGGGAAATCCTTGGGCTCACCAATCAAGCGCGCGCGCAGGCCAGAACCTGCGGCGACCGGCTGTTCAACGCAGCGCCGCCGCTCGCCTGGATCCCGGAACTGGGCGATACGGCCCTTGCCCATAGCCGCGATATGGCGAACCGGAACTTCTTTCGTCACCGTGGCACGGACAGCAGCGATGTTGGCGGCCGCGCCAGAGGCCAAGGCTACCAGTGGCGGCGCGTCGGCGAAAACATCGCTGCCGGGCAGGGCTCGGCTGAACAGGCAGTTTCGGCATGGCTTTCCAGTCCGCCTCATTGCGCGAATATGATGAAGCCAGAGTTCGCGCACATGGGCGCCGCATATCCCGTGAACCCGAACAGCGACCGCACGATTTACTGGACCCAGGTATTCGGGGCACGCTAGGAGGTCTGAACGGGGGCCAACAGGCGCAGCGGCTATGGCGAAAGAGCGCCCAGGCCGCGCTACATGTCGCGCCATGAACTGGCGTGGTCAGATCCGACCTGCGCAAAGTTCCATTTCTGGTACGTTCACCCACACCCGCAGTGGCAAGGTCGCCCATGGTCACACCGAGCAGGACACGGGATGCGCC
>JAJAZK010000626.1 GCA_026785765.1 Rhodoferax sp.
AAATGACGCGCGCGGCTGGTCCATTGGCTGGCCTGAAGGTGATCGAGCTCGGTCAACTCATCGCCGGCCCGTTCGCCGCCAAGACCCTGGCTGACTTCGGCGCGGATGTGATCAAGATCGAAACACCAGTCGACCCGAAGAACCCGGCCCGAGGCGCGGGCGATCCGTTGCGCAAGTGGCGCCTGCTGAAGAACGGCACATCGGTATGGTGGCAGGTGCAGTCGCGCAACAAGCGCTCCGTGGCGTTGGACCTGCGCCAGCGCGAGGCGCAGGAGATCGTGCGCAAGCTGGCGGCGCAGGCCGATGTGTTGATCGAGAACTTCCGCCCTGGTTCGATGGAGGGTTGGGGCCTGGGGCCGGACGTGCTTCAGGCCGCCAATCCGGGCTTGATCGTGTTGCGCATCAGCGGTTATGGCCAAACCGGTCCGTACCGTGACCGGCCGGGCTTCGGTGTTGTCGCCGAGGCCATGGGTGGTCTGCGCCATCTTACCGGTGAGCCAGGGCGGGTGCCGGTACGCGTCGGGGTAAGTATTGGCGACACGCTGGCCTCCCTGCACGGCGTGATTGGGGTGTTGATGGCGTTACACCACCGCCACCAGAGCGTCAGCGCCGACGCACCCAAAGGGCAGGGGCAAGTGGTCGATGTGGCCCTCTACGAAGCCGTATTCAACTGCATGGAAAGCCTGTTGCCCGAATACAGCGTGTTCGGCGCTGTGCGCGGCCCGTCCGGCAGTGCCTTGCCGGGCATCGCGCCGACCAACGCCTACCGTTGTGCCGATGGTGGTTACGCCATCATTGCCGGCAACGGCGACAGCATCTTCAAGCGGCTGATGGCAGCGATCGGGCGCGAGGATCTGGGCGCCGACCCTGAACTGGGCGACAACGCCGGGCGGGTGTTGCGGGTAGACGAAATCGACGCTGCTATCGGCGCCTGGGCCAGCACGCAAACCGTCTCCGCGGTGTTGGTGGCGCTGGAGGCGGCCGACGTGCCGGCCGGTCGCATTTACACCGTGGCCGATATTGCCGCCGATCCGCACTTTGCACAGCGCGACATGCTGTTGCCGCTGCATCTGGACGACGGTACCCGCGTTACGGTACCTGGGTTTGTGCCGAAGTTGTCGCGCACGCCGGGCGGGCACAGACGCAATGCGCCCTCGCTCGGGCAGGACACCGAGGCGGTGCTGCGCGAGATCGGCGTTAGCGCCGCACAGCTGCAGGCGCTGCGCGAGCAGGGAGTCGTCAGCTGAGCGACGCGATCAGGTCGATGTACTGCTGCATCGCGTCGTTCTTCGCGGTGCCTTTCAGCCCGTTCCAGGCATCCCATTTGGCGCGCCCGACCATGTCGCCGAAGCCCGGTTTCTTGTCGGCGTTGTCGCCCACGCTGCCCTGCTTGTACAGCGCGTAGATCTTCAGCAGCGTTGCGTTGTCCGGGCGTTCGCTGAGATTTTTCGAGCTGGCTGCAGCGGCTTCGAACTTGTTGGTCAAATCGGCCATGGGTTTCTCCTGGTTGGGTTGTCGTGCGGACTTGGGTTCAGACCCGATTCGGGTATGTGCCGGGTATCTTAAGGCCGGTTTTCACTTCACAATTGACTGTCAGTGGTCAATTGGCGGAACGCCGCCATGCCTACGCAGAGGAGACATGTGCATGGTTACCCGACTCACCGCCCAACAGGCTGCACGCCATGCAGCACAAACCATGGCGGACACTGTAGGCCCGGCGGCGCGGCGTGCCGGCAAGCAGGTGCGCAAGGCCGCACAGGACGTGCGCGACAACCTGAAGGACGCGGTCGGCGGCACGTTCGGGTTGACCGGTGAACGCATGAGCAAGGTCGACACGGCCTGGCTGCGGATGGATTCGCCGTCCAATCTGATGATGATTGTCGGTGTGTGGGTGCTCAAGCCGGGGATCCGGCA
The DNA here is from genome assembly GCA_026785765.1 of Rhodoferax sp. GTDB lineage: Bacteria > Pseudomonadota > Gammaproteobacteria > Burkholderiales > Burkholderiaceae_C > CAISIP01. The sequence continues at coordinate 1,915 of JAJAZK010000626.1, forward strand.
TGCCGAACTGTGCCAGCGCATCGAAGAACGCATGCTGAAGTACCCGCGTTTTGCACAAAAGGTAGTGCAGGACGCCGCCGGTGCGACTTGGGTGCGCGACGCGGAATTTGACATCTCCAGCCATGTGGTGGTCGAAAAACTGGCTAAAACACCCAAGGGCCGCGAGCAACAAGCCTTGCAAGACCGGCTGGCCGAACTGGCCGTGACACCACTGGACCACGCCCGGCCGTTGTGGCAGTTCCACCTGGTGGAGCACTACTTGGGCGGCTCGGCCATGATGGTGCGCATCCACCATTGCATCGCCGATGGAATCGCCCTGATTACGGTAACCCAGTCCCTGGTCGATGGTGGCAATGCCCCGCCGGCGCGCAAAGCTGCGAAGCAGCGCCGCGACGGGCTTGATGGCGCGGAAGACTGGATCACCGACGCCCTGATCAAACCGCTCACCGACGTCGCGGTCAAGGCCTTGGGCGCAGCAGGCAGCGGCGCCACCAATGCGCTCGATCTGCTGATGGACCCGCAAAAAGGCGTGGACAAAGGACTTGCCGGTTCGGTTGACTTGGCCAGGATGGCGTATCAGGTGATGCGCGACGCGGCGGCATTGGCGTTGATGCCCGACGACTCGCCGACCCGGCTCAAGGGAACCCCCGGGGTGAGCAAGCGCGTGGCCTGGTGCGCGCCGATTCCGCTGGAAGAGGTGCGCGCCGTCAGCAAGGCGCTGAATTGCTCCATAAATGACGTGCTGCTAAGTTGTGTTGCGGGTGCGATTGCCGCCTACCTGCAGGGACACGGTGACGCGGTCAAGGGCAAGGAGATCCGCGCCATGGTGCCAGTCAACCTGCGTCCGAACGAGCAGGCTTACGAGCTGGGCAACCGCTTCGGGCTGGCGCCAGTGGTATTGCCAATCGGCCTGGACAACCCGGTGGAGCGCGTCTACGAAGTGCGCCGGCGCATGTCCCAACTCAAGGGCAGCCTGCAGCCACTGATGGCGTTTGGCCTGTTGTCGGTTGCCGGTCTGTTGATCAAGCCGGCGCAGGACGCTATGCTGAACTTGTTCTCGCGGAAAACCACCGCGGTCATGACGAACCTGCCAGGACCCCGGGAGAAACTCAAGTTCCTTGGCTCCACACTGGAGCAAAGTCTGTTTTGGGTGCCGCAGAGCGGCACGGTCGGGCTGGGGGTGTCGATCCTGAGTTACGGCGGCGGTGTGCAGTATGGCGTCATTACTGACGCCACCTTGTGCCCGGACCCGCAAAAAATCATTGACGGGTTCGAGCCGGAGTTTGCCAAACTCTCCCTGGTCACGCTGATGTTGCCGTGGGGAGAGTAGGGCGCGTCCGGGGCGCGCCGACGGAAGTCAGGTGTTGTCTTTGACTTCGGTGCTCGCGCCGTTGGTCTTGATCGAGGCCATGCCGCATGTGCCGCACGGTCAATCCGCCAGTTCGGCCTTGGCCATCTCCACGTCGAGCCGCTCGGCCGCGTCCATGGGCTTGAACCTGGCAGCCTGCTGGTACAGACGCGTTGCCTCTTTAATCATCTTGTCGCCTTCGAGCATGATCAATGCGTTTGCGTACTCGACCATCGCGATAGCTGACTGGACGTTGAGGCGCAAAGCCGCCTGGAACATGGTCAGGCCAACATCCTTGCGTGCCCCATAGGTCATGCTGCCGATGAGCGAACCTACCTTGTCGATGACCTCGGCGTGGA
>JAJAZK010000627.1 GCA_026785765.1 Rhodoferax sp.
ATTTAGACCAGCGCACGCTTGCAGGCAGCGTGAGGGATGACATGATCACTGGCTTTGCAGTTGCTGACAATATCAATGGCGGCGGGGGCGACGACAAGATATATGGGGGCCAGGGGAACGACACCTTGAGCGGCGGTGACGGCGATGACTTGCTGACGGGTGAAGACGATAACGACATGCTAAGTGGCGATGCTGGCAACGACAGGCTAAATGGTGATTTGGGAGTGGACAGCCTTGATGGGGGCGCTGGTAATGACAAATTGCAAGGTGGAGCTGGCGCGGATACCCTGAACGGTGGCGCGGGTAACGACATACTGATCGGTGGTGGGGCTGACATCAACAACAACTACTTCGACGTCGCAGGCAATGACACTTACCTGTTTGGCCGTGGCGACGGCCAGGACTGGATCTACGACAGGGACAGCACGGCTGGCAACCAGGACACGATCAGCCTGAAAGCTGAAGTTGTGCAGGGCGATGTGCGCTTTAACCGGCCAGGCGGTGGGAGCAACCTGGAACTGGTCCTGGCAGATACGGGTGACAAATTGACGATCAGCGATTTCTTCGCTTCGCCCGTTTGGCTGATTGAAAAGCTCGCTTTTGTCGATGGCGCCGTCTGGAATCTTGGGAGCATCAAATTGACCTCCGATGGCGATGACGATGTAGTTGGCGATGGCAGTGGCGAACTGATCTACGCTGCTTCCGGTAACGACCGTATTCAGGGTCGCGGCGGCAACGACGTACTCATGGGCGGTGCGGGTAATGATGAGATCAATGGTGATGACGGCAACGATAGCTTGTTCGGTCAAGAAGGAGCTGACAGATTAACTGGCGGGGCGGGTATGGACCGACTGGAGGGCGGAATAAGGGATGACCTTTTGGACGGCGGCACCGGCAACGACACCATGCGCGGTGGCGCGGGCAACGATGTGTACCTGTTCAACAAGGGTGACGGTCAGGACACCATCAATAACACCGATTTCCTGCGCGACACCGGCAATGGCGCGCTCGTTGGGGCGTTCGACGTATTGCGCTTTGGAAGCGGCGTGCTCGCATCGGACGTACTGGGCCGGCGCTGGGGCAACGACGTGATGCTGACAATCCGAGGCAGCACGGATGAAGTCGTCATCGAGAATTATTACGCGCAAGACGAGGTTATTGGCACCCGTGTTTTTGACCACAAAATAGACCGCGTCGAGTTCACGGGCGGCGTGGTCTGGGATCAGGCCACGATTCAAACCTTGGTGGATCGCGCTATCAACAACCGCGCGCCGGTGCTGGTGGCAAGCCCGCCCGCACTCAATTCCCGCGCAAACGTCGCATTCAGCGTGTCGGTGCCTGCTGCTACATTCGCGGACCCGGATGCCGGTGACACGGTCACCTACTCCGCAAGCCTGGCCAATGGTGGGGCGTTGCCGACCTGGCTGAGTTTTGACGCGGCTACCCGAACCTTCTCTGGCACACCTGGTGCTGCAGACGTGGGCAACAGCCTGGTTTTCGTTTGGGCCACGGATGCCTATGACGCTTCCGCCGCAGTCGGCGTGGCGCTGAACGTCGCGCCGCCGAACCGGGCACCGGTGCTGGCCATACCGCTGCCAGACCGGACGATCCCTCTGGGCGAGCCTGTCGCTTTCTACCTCGACGTCGGCGCTACGCGCCATTTCACCGACCCGGACCCTGGCGACACCTTGCGCTACAAAGCCACTCTGGAAGACGGCAGTGCACTGCCCTCGTGGTTGTCGTTCGATGCGGTGAACCGCCTGTTCACCGGTACGGCGCAGCTACCGGCGTCGCTCAAGGTGCGGGTAAGCGCCACGGATGGTGACAACCTGACGGCGTCGGATGTTTTTGTTGTCCAGATCAATGGCGTGCTGGTGGACGGTACGGCCGGTGCGGACGTTTTGACCGGAGGTGCTGGTATCGAGTTGCTGCGCGGGCTCGCAGGTGACGACCAGATTTTTGGTGGTGGCGGCAATGACCTGCTCGACGGTGGCACCGGAAACGACGTCTTGCGTGGGGGCGAAGGTTCCGACACCTACCGCTTTGGCCGTGGGTATGGTCAGGACACGATCTACAACGCGAGCGCGGAGACCGTCGGTGCCTCGCTGGACCGTGTCCGTTTCGATGGCAGTGTGAAACTGTCCGACTTGGCGTTGACCCGCACCGGAGACGACCTGGTCATCGAGATCGTGGGCGCGCCTGACCGTCTCACCATTGCCTCTTATTTTGTGATGAACATGGGCACCACGGCGGCGGTCGATCAGCTTGTCACGAACGACGCCGTATTGGGCCGGCACGATGTCTGGGCCGCAATTCCAAAGACGATTATTGGCGGCTACAACACGCCGGGCTTTGGACAAATCGACGGCACGTCCGGGAGCGACGCGATCTACGGACTCAATACCTATGGCCCTGACATCATTTTCGGGAACGGTGGCAACGACCAGATTTTTGGCGGCCTCGGCGCGTTTCAGGATCAGTTCTATGGTGGTAATGGAGACGATGTGCTGGATGGCCGGGCCGATGGCGCAGATGACATGTTGTCAGGTGACGCTGGCGCCAATACCTACGTGTTTGGTCGTGGCTATGGACTCGATGCGTTGAACATCACTGCGGCGAACCGGCCGGTGGAGGATCGTGTTGCTTTCAAATCCGATATCGTTGCAAGTTCCCTGGTGCTCAAGCCTTCCCGGACCAGCACCCGGCAACAGTATGAGCATCTGGCAATTTCGGTTTACGGTACCCCGGACACTCTGAGGATCCTGAATTTTTTCGATCCACGCTACGCCAACTTGCCTACCGGTGGCTTCCTGCAGTTCGCCGATGGAACAGCTTGGGGGTGGCAGGAAATCCAGGCTAAGCTTGCGCTGAGCGGCAGTTGGAGCAAGAACGATGTTCTGTTTGGATACCAGGATTCCGACGATCTGATGACTGGCGACGACGGCGACGACCAGCTCTCGGGGCTTGGTGGCAATGACACCCTTGATGGCGGACCCGGCAGCGACGTCATGGTCGGCGGCACGGGCAACGACGTCTATGTCGTCGACGCCAGCGGCGACGTCGTGACCGAGCTTTTCGACGAGGGCCAGGACACCGTGCTGTCCTCGATCACCTATTTCCTCGGCGGTAACGTCGAGAACCTGACGTTGACGGGCACGGGAGGCGTGAAGGGCACTGGCAACGAATTGAACAACACGCTGATCGGCAATTCTGCGGCAAATGTGCTGAAAGGCGGTGCTGGGGACGACCGGCTTTTCGGAGGCGATGGCAACGATGTACTCACCGGGGACACAACTGGGGTCGGGTCACCCAATGAGCAGGTCAACACCCTGGTGGTCCATGCCAGGGGCAGTATCTGTGAGGGCCTCTGGCCGGTCATGGAAATCTGGCTGGCAGGTGTCAGGGTGCAAAGTTTCAATGTCAGCAGTACTACCCTGGCGCCGTACACCGTCACTTCGCCACTGGCCATCAGCGCCGGCAGCGTCGATATTGTTTTTTCCAACGACGCCTGGCGGCCCGATCTGGGGCAGGACCGTAATTTGTTCGTCGACCGCATCGAGATAAACGGGCGAACATTGAGCGCAAAAGACATCGGCGCCGTATTGGATTTCGGGTCTGCAGCGGCCGCGTTCGATGGCATGAACACCACAGTGTCGAATGGCATCCTGTATACCAATGGATCGATTCGCGTTGGCCTGGGTGGCAACGACCTGCTCGACGGCGGCGCCGGAGCCGACGCAATGGCAGGCGGGCAGGGCAATGACGTGTATTTGGTGGACGATACGCGCGACACAATTTTGGAGGCGGCAAACGCAGGGCACGATAGCGTTCGTGCGACGGTGAGCTTCACGTTGGCCACCAACCTTGAGGATCTGGAGCTGATCGGGTCGGCCGCCATTGACGCAACCGGCAACACCGGCACCAATACCTTGCGTGGCAACGCGGGGGCGAACCGCTTGGACGGCGGCGCCGGGGCAGACATGCTGGCCGGCGGTGCAGGCTGTGACACCTATGTGGTGGACAACGTGGCCGACACGGTCCAGGAAGCAGTGGGCGCCGGATACGACAGTGTCGAGAGCAGCGTCACCTACACCTTGGCCGCGAACGTGGAGAGCCTGCTGTTGACAGGTGCAGCAGCCATCAATGGCAACGGCAATGGTCTGGACAACTTGCTGGTCGGCAACAACGAGCGTAACAGCCTGACCGGTGGTGCCGGTGATGACACGCTGCGCGGCGAGGCCGGAAACGACCGCCTGTTCGGTGGCGATGGTGATGACCGCCTGACGGGCGACGCCGCCACTGAGTCAGGCGGGGCGGAGTTGGTGCGAAGCTTGACGGTGTTTGCGCGCGGCTCGCCCTGTGAGGGCGTGTGGCCAACCATGGAGGTTTGGCTGGCCGGTCTCAGGGTGCAGGTATTTGTGGTGAACACTATAGACTTTGCAGCCTACACCGTTACCGCTGCACTGGGCATCTTCGCCAACAGCGTGGACATCAGTTTCGTCAACGATGCGTGGCGGCCCGACCTTGGACAGGATCGCAACCTGTTCGTCGACCGCATGGAGGTGAATGGCCGCAGCGTGAGCGCGAAGGACGTCGGCGCCATCCTGGATACCGGAGTCGGATTGTCGGCCTTCGATGGGCTCAACACCACGCTGTCCTGGGGAGTGCTGGCAACAGAGAGTGCAATCCGCGTCGGACTGGACGGCTCCGACCTGCTCGACGGAGGCGTCGGCGCCGACCACCTGAGCGGCGGTTTCGGCAACGACCTGTACCTTGTGGATAACGTGGCCGATACCGTGCTGGAGGCCACGGGTGCGGGTCATGACACTGTGCGCAGTTTTGTGGACCATGTGCTGAGCGCCAATCTGGAAGACCTGGAATTGCTGGGCAATCAATCCATCCATGCGACCGGAAACGCCGCTCGCAACAACTTGCGTGGCAACAGCGCGGCGAACCGGCTGGATGGCGCTGGCGGAGCAGACTTTATGGTCGGCGGCGGCGGAGACGATACCTATATGGTGGACGACGCCAATGATCTGGTCATCGAACTCGCCGGCGGCGGTGTAGACCGCGTGGAGAGCAGCGTCACCTATACCCTGGGCGCCGAAGTCGAGCACCTGACGCTGACCGGTGTCGCGTCGATCAACGCAACCGGTAATTCCCAGGACAACAGCCTGCTTGGAAACGCCGCCAACAATACCTTGTCTGGCGGTGACGGTAGCGACAGTCTGTTTGGCGCCGAGGGCAGCGACAAGCTCTACGGTGGTGCCGGCAACGATGTCCTGGTTGGCGACGCGAATACGGAGTCCGGCCTGACGACGCAGATCGACAGCCTGGTGGTGTACGCCAAAGGCTCTGCCTGCGAAGGTGGCTGGCCTGTGATGGAGGTCTGGCTTGCCGGTGTGAAGATTCAGTCGTTCCAGGTTGACAGCGCCCAAACCCTTGCCTACACCGTGACGGCACCCTTGGGTATCGACTGTCACAGCGTGGACATCGTGTTCACCAACGACGCATACCGGCCCGACCTTGGCCAGGACCGCAACCTGTTTGTGGACCGCATTGAAGCCAATGGCCGCACGGTGGGTGCGCTGGAGGCCGGCGCAGTAATGGATTACGGTGCGGGCGCGGCGGCTTTCGACGGTTTCAACTCGGCGTTGACCGGCGGCGTCCTCGCCACCAACGGCGCCCTGCGGATCGGGCTGCACGGCAATGATTGGCTTGAAGGTGGTGCCGGGACAAATACCATGGCTGGAGGTTTTGGCAATGATGTGTATGTGGTTGACAACAGCGGCGACCTGATCCTGGAAGCGGTAAACGCCGGCCACGACAGCGTGCGCAGTTCGGTCGACTATGCACTGGGCGCCAATCTGGAAGACCTGGTGCTGGGCGGGTCGGACGCGGTGAACGCCACCGGCAATTCAGGACAAAACACCTTGCGTGGCAATGCTGCGGCGAATCGTCTCGACGGCGGCGCTGGGGCCGACATGCTGGTGGGTGGCGCTGGGGGTGACACCTACCTGTTTGGTCGCGGTTATGGCGCCGACACCATCTCGGACTACGACTTCGCTGCGAACAGTGTCGACGTGGCTGCATTTGGCGACGGCATCGGCGCCGACCAGCTCTGGTTCCGTCGGCTTGGCGGCACCCTGGAGGTGAGCATCGTCGGAACGAACGACAGGCTCAGCATCGGCGGCTGGTATTCGGGCAAGCAATTCCAGATTGAGCGCTTCGAAACCAGCAACGGCAGGACACTGCTCGACAGCCAGGTGCAAAACCTGGTCAACGCGATGGCCGGGTTTGCCCCACCGCCATTAGGGCAAACCAGCCTGCCGGCAGCTTATGCCAACCAGCTGGGCACGGTCATCGCCGCCAACTGGCAATAGGCCGCGTCAACCGCGAGCCCCGCCTGCGCTGCGCTTCACCCGCGCTGCGACAGCGCCGTCTTGAACGGGTTGCGCGCCTCCAACTCGTCGATGTAGTTGGCAATTCCCTTTCCTTCGCGCTCCAGGAACTTGTCAATGGCGTCGGCAAAGGCCGGGTGCGCCAGCCAGTGGGCGCTGGTCGTCTTGACGGGTAGCAGCGCCCGCGCCATCTTGTGTTCGCCCTGGGCGCCGCCTTCAAAACGCTGGTAACCGTGTGTTATGCACCATTGCAGCGGCTGGTAATAACAGGCCTCGAAATGCAGGCAGTCGACGCGCTCCAGAGCGCCCCAGTACCGGCCATACGCCACTTTGCCGGTCATCGGCGCGCTGGCCGCGTCATTCAGTGCGATCAGGCTGCAGGCCACCGGCTGGCCCTGGCGCTCGGCCACGAACAGCAGCCAGTTCTCGGGCATATCGCGCGCCATGCTGCGAAAGAAGGCCCGCGACAGGTAGGGCGCGTTGCCGTGTTCGTAGTAGGTGCGCTCGTAACAGCGGTAGAAGAAGTCCCAGTCGGTGGCGCTGATGTTGTCACCCTGGGCCCAGCGGAAGTGCACGCCGGCCTCAGCCACCTTGCGCCGCTCCTGGCGGATCTTCTTGCGTTTGTCCTGGGCCAGGCTGGCCAGAAAGTCGTCGAAATCGCGGTAGGCCCCGCCCATGGCTGGAGCCCGATTGGTCCAGTGGAACTGCACGCTGTGGCGCAGCAGCATGCCGCTGGCGGCGCAAGCGGCGGCGTCTAATTCGCTGGCAAACAGGATATGCAGCGACGACAGGTCCTGCTGCTCGCACCAGCCAATCAAAGCCTGCAGCAGGGCAACCCGCGCCGCTCCGTCCCGCGCCAGCAGCCGGGCGCCTGGTACCGGGGTAAACGGCGGCGCGATCAGGGCTTTCGGGTAGTAGGCCAACCGGTGTTGGTGGTAGGCATTGGCCCAGGCGTGGTCGAACACGTATTCGCCGTAAGAATGGTCCTTCAGGTAAACCGCACATGCGGCGTGCAAGGTGCGCCCGGGCCTGCCGGGGATCGCGTCGGGCTGGTTTTGCCACAACGTGACGAACTTCGCAGTCCAGCCGGTGGCGGGCAGGGCGCTGCCACTGCTGTGCATCGCCGCCAGGTATTCTTGGCGCATGAAGGGGTTGCCATCCGGCTGCAGGGCGAGCAGTCCGTTCCAGTCGGACTTGGCAATGTCCGAAGGCGCATCGTAGACCGCAATGTGATAATCCGAATCAGCCACTGCACGCCTCGTTCAGTGGCATTTCGATTCGCGAGCGGCCCGTTCGCATCCACCGCGCAGCAGTCGCGGCAGACGTAGCAGTTTGGTTCTTCATGACGCTAAAAATCTGTGTAGCCCAGCTCAATTTGTGTGTTGGCGACCTCGCCGGAAACGTCCGCCGCATTGTCGAGTCGGCGCGCTGCGCCTATGCGGACGGCGCGCGACTCGTGCTGACCCCGGAATTGTCGATTTGTGGCTACGCCGCGGAGGATCTTTTCCTGCGCCCCGCGTTTATCGCTGCCTGCGATGATGCCGTGAAAACCTTGGCAAGCGAGCTGGCGGGGCTAAAAGACCTGCAACTGGTGGTCGGCCATCCGGTGGGCGGTGATCGGCGCACACGTTCGGTGGCGGTACAGAAGCGCTTCAACGCGGCCAGCGTATTGTGTGGCGGAAACATCACCCACACCTATGCCAAGCGCGAGTTGCCCAACTACCAGGTGTTTGATGAACGGCGCTATTTCATGCCTGGCGACACGGCCTGCGTGTTCACTGCCGGCTCGGGAGCCGATGCGGTCCAGGTCGGCCTGCTGATTTGCGAGGACGCCTGGTTCGAGGCGCCCGCGCGTGACGCCCGTGCTGCCGGTGCACAACTGCTGGCGGTGATCAATGCCTCTCCGTTTCACGTTGGCAAGGGGTATGAACGGGAGCAGACCATGCGCGAGCGGGTGTTGGCCTGTGGCCTGCCCATGGTCTATGCCCATCTGGTGGGAGGCCAGGACGAGGTGGTGTTTGAGGGCCATTCGTTTGCCCTGGGCGCAGACGGCAGTGTGGCAGGGCGCGCACCGAGTTTTCGGGAGGCGCAGTTTGCCGTGACGGCGCGGCACGGCGCCGCAGGCATCGAATTGGCCGCGTCGGTGGAGCCCGAGCGTAGCGCCGACGCCGATTTATGGGACGCCCTGGTGCTGGGCGTGCGGGATTACCTCGGCAAGAACGGTTTTCCAGGAGCCATCCTGGGACTCTCCGGTGGCATCGACTCGGCACTGGTGCTGGCAATTGCGGTGGACGCGTTGGGCTGCGAGCGCGTACGCGCGGTGATGATGCCGTCTCCTTACACCGCCGACATCAGCTGGATCGACGCGCGCGAAATGGCCGCGCGGCTGGGCGTGCACTACGAAGAGATTTCCATCGTGCCCGAGTTCGAGGCCTTCAAGGCTTCCCTGGCCAGCGCGTTTGCCGGGCGCCAGGAGGATACGACCGAGGAAAACATCCAGGCGCGTATCCGCGGCACGCTGCTGATGGCGATGTCCAACAAGTTTGGGTCGATCGTGCTCACGACCGGCAACAAAAGTGAACTCGCCACCGGCTACTGCACCTTGTACGGCGACATGGCGGGTGGCTTCGCCGCCATCAAGGACCTGGCCAAGACCACCGTGTTCCGGCTGGCGCATTGGCGCAATACGCACGATCCCTATGGAACCGGCAGCGCGCCCATTCCGCAGCGCATCATCACCCGGGCACCGAGCGCCGAGTTGCGCCCGGACCAGAAAGACCAGGACAGCTTGCCGCCCTACGAGGTTCTGGACGCCATTGTTGAGCGCTACATGGAGAACGACGAGAGCATCGAGTCACTGATTGCCGATGGGTTTGCGGCAGCCGACGTGGAGCGTGTGACCCGGCTCATCAAGATTAACGAATACAAGCGGCGTCAGGCGCCCATCGGGATCCGGGTGACGCACCGCAGCTTTGGCAAAGACTGGCGTTACCCCATTACCAACATGTTTCGCCAGTAACATCCAGCGGCAGTGAACCGTTTGGCGCTATCCTTCGAGGACGTCAGAGTGGAACGCCGCTGACGCTCGCACGCAGACCGATTCCGAAATTTTCCAGGACGAATTCACCATGAAGCAGATCACCGCAGTCGTCAAGCCGTTCAAGCTCGAAGAGGTTCGTGAGGCGCTGGCCGAGTGTGGAGTCACCGGATTGACGGTGACCGAGGTCAGGGGTTTCGGGCGCCAAAAGGGCCACACCGAGTTGTACCGGGGCGCCGAGTATGTGGTTGATTTTCTGCCCAAAGTGAAGATCGAGGTGGTGGTGACGACCGACGAAGTAGACCGCTGTGTGGATGCAATCGTCAAGGCGGCGCGCACAGGCAAGATCGGCGACGGCAAGATTTTCGTGACTCCGGTCGAGCGTGTTGTGCGCATCCGTACCGGGGAAGAGGACGACAGCGCCGTCTGAGTGCTGGTTGTGCCGGCTCAGGCAGCCAAGCGTGACCACAGTGCCGCGCCCCAGACGCCGCAGAACAGCAGCAGGCTGAGCGACACTGCAGCACTGCCCATGTCTTTAGCGCGTTTGGACAGGTCATGCCACTCAGGCCCTATACGGTCGATGGCGGTCTCGATCCCGGTATTGAGCAGCTCCACCACCAGTACCAGCACCACGCAAGCGGCAAGCAAACCGCGCTCGGCCCAGCTTTGGCCTATCCACAGCGACAGCGGCAGCAAAACGATTGCGGCGATGGCCTCCTGGCGAAAAGCCGGTTCGCCCCAACCCGCGACCAAGCCCTCCATCGAGTAGCGGGTGGCGTGCCAAAGTCGGTTGAGTCCAGTGCGGGATTTTTGCGGATTGACTTCGGTGGCGCTGGCGGTGTCTTGCGCGGGCATCGGCATCGGACAATTGTCACCCAAAGCCCGACAGCCTTCTATCGGCTGAGCGGCGCGCTGGTGACCAGCCGCGTGCCTGCTAGCGCGTCATGCCAGAACTGTCCGAGAGGATGGAAACGGCTCAACACGGCCCAGACCACAATCCAGCCAGCGGTGATGAGAAGAGTTTCGGCGCCGCTCAGTTTGAATGGCGCCACCGCCGCCAGCGGCGGCAACACCCACAACCAGCTGACCAGGTAACGGGCCAGCGCCCGGGTTTGCGTGAGCGCCTTTCCATGCGCGTCGACGACGCGGATGTTCCAGGTCTTCATGGCCAGGGTTTGCCCCTTGGCCCAGAACCAGGTGAAATAGATTCCGAAAATGACAAATAAAAACCCCTGCAAGCCATGCCGGTTGTCCAGGGCATGGCGAGTTTGGCTGAGCGCGCCAAACAGGTAGGCGGATATGAATACGACGCCGAACAGCAACATTCCCTCGTAAATCCAGCAGGCCATACGCCGCGCCAGGGCTGGCGCGAAGACTTGCGACGCGGTGCTGGCGGGTTCGACCGCCGCTTTTGTGTGCATGGGGTTGATGTGGCCGCCGACGAACCCGCTTCATGGACGCGGGAGCGCCGCCGAAGCCGCCGCCAGCGGTTTGGGCGCAATCGACCCATTGGGCGCTTGCGCCGATGTCGGTCTGGACGGCTGTGTCAGCGTTTTTGCCGCCTCGGACCGGGTAACGGGTACCGCCGCGAGTTTGGCTGGCTCCACTGGCGTGACGGCCCTGGCCGCTCCACCCGGTTTGGCGGGCGCTGTCGCGGCTAGCTGCTGCTTTTGCTCCGGGCTCAACGCTTGGTAAGCCTGCCACTGGGCTCTTTTCTCGTCGGCCGACAAATCTTTGGTCTGAGCAAAATTGTGCCGGGCTTGGCTGCGCTGTTCCGGCCTGAGCGCTGTCCATTCGCTCATGCGGGCATGCAGGATCGTGCGTTCGGCGGGCGGGAGGCTCGCGAAATTGGACGACAAGGCAATCCATTTGCGCTTTTGACCGCTGCTGATGCGCGCCCAGTCGGACTGTAGGGGCGCCAAGGCAGTTTTTTGCGGGTCCGTGAGTTCGGACCAGATTGGCTTGGTAACCCTGTTGGAACTCGGCTGGCCGTTCCCGGGAGCGGCGGCGGGTGGTGCCAGCGTTTGCGCTGCTGGCTGCGCCGAGGGCCAGACCACCAACGCAAGAGCAAGCACCAGTGCTTCCGGGCTTACCCTGCAGGGGGACGGAGGTATTGCACTGGCGGTGTCGGGCTTGGTGGCAAGGTTCAAGGCTACTGTGCCTCGACTCGGTGTACCCGTATGAATTGCGCAAAACCAGGGTCGGCATACGCGGCCGGGGGCAGGTCGTCCACCAGCAGTGCAGCGTCGACTGCCGCCAACTCATTGGCAACCCGGTCGTTTTGCACCATGTTGATCGTAATCAGGCCGACGGCCAGCGCGATCAGCGGCAAGGCCGAGGCAATGCGACCCCACCAGCTAAGCCCCTCGTCGCCCAGACCAAGGCTCGCCGAGGCACCGGTACCCACCAGGTAGCCGGCCGGCGCCGGTTTGGCGATCTTGCGCTTGGCAACCGCCTGCTGGCGCGACACGCGCAGGCGTTCTTCGACATCATGTGGTAGCGCCGCGGCAGCGCGTGATAAATGGCCGGCGACTTTCAGGCCGAACCGGTCGCACAAAATTTCGGCTTGGTAGTGGATTGAGTTCGTCATAGTGTGATTCCCTTTGCCCGCAGCGCCGTGCTGAGGGCCAGGACTGCCCTGGAGCAATGTGTTTTGACACTGCCTTCGGAGCATCCCATGGCAGATGCCGTCTCGGCGACATCCATTTCCTCCCAGTAACGCATCATGAAGGCTTCCCGTTGACGGGCCGGCAACTGCTGGACTTCATATTCGATTTCCTGCATCGTCTGCACCCTCTGCGTGGTGTCTTGTGCACTCTCTGTCAATTGTGAGTCTTGCGGCCCGGCAAAAGTTTCCAGCAAGTCGAAGTCCCCGTCCTCGCCGGGGGATTCAAAGTCGCTCATGTTCGAGAACAAGGCGTTGCGGGTCTTGTTACGCCGAAACCAGTCCAGTGTGCAGTTCACCAGGATGCGCTGGAACAACATCGGAAGTTCGGCTGGGGGCTTGTCGCCGTAGTGCTCCGCCAGCTTCATCATGCTGTCCTGCACGATGTCCAGCGCCGACTCCTCGTTACGCACCTGGTAGACCGAACGTTTGAAAGCCCGCTTCTCGACGCTTTTCAGGAAGTCGGACAGTTCTTGTTCAGTTGCCAAGTGGGCGGGCCGGAGATGGGTGCATCAGGATTACTGTGCTGGCGCACGCGCCGGTCAGGGTGGCGCGCCTACATCACAAATTATGGCATTGGCAACCCGCATTTTTTCAGTCGTGCGGGGTCCCGAAGTGTGGCAGTGCGATAATCTTCCTTGCAATTCAAACGGCAAAAGGGTCATGGTCTGGCGCAATATTCGAAGCGCCTGTGTCCTTGACCTAAAGTTCCGACCCGACTCCACAAGAGTTTGCGAAGGGGCACCCTAGGTTTTTCGTCAGAGAAATTCACAAAGGTTGATCATCGAAATATCCAAAGTCGAGCTCGCCTCGGCGGTCGCAGCGGCGACCAC
>JAJAZK010000628.1 GCA_026785765.1 Rhodoferax sp.
CAACGCCAACACGGCCGTGGCGGTTGCCCTCTGCGATGGCTGCGGCACGGTGCAAAAGGTGGTGCGGGAAAAGCGCAAGAGCCACGGCGGCATGTCGGGTGCTGCGGGAGGCGCGGTCGCCGGTGGTGTGATTGGTAACCAGGTCGGCTCGGGCACCACGAACACCGTCGCCACTGTCGGTGGCGCGGTTGCTGGTGGTTTGATCGGCAATGAAATCCAGAAAAAATGACCGGCAAGAAGGTGTATGTCACGAGCGTCAAAATGACGGGCGGCTCGGTCAAGACCTTCGAACAGGAAGCCCAGCCGGTCTGGGTTGCTGGCAATGTGGTCAAGATCGCTGGCACCAGCTTGACCAGGCAATAATCCAGCGCGCCGGTTCCCCAACAACCCGCTGCGCGCGAGGGATGGGGTTGTGGTTGTTCAGCCCGGCGCGGCGCGGTCCAGCGTAATGCGTTGCGCCAGCATCAGGGCCGCCACCCCGGCACAACTCAAGGCCAGCAGCAACCACAGCCCGTAACGGTAACCGGTCTGCTGGCTCCACAAAAGGCCCATCACCAACGGTGCCGCCGCGCGCGCCAAAGCCATCGGCACACCCAGCGCACCGTTCAGGCTGGCCACATGTTCGCGGTTGACGTACTGGGCAATCGCAGTGCCCTTGACGATGGTGTTCATGCCGTTGCCCACGCCATAAAGCATGACGAACAGCAATACCAGCAGGGCGCCCAGGGCAACCGACTGGGCGGCAGCCAGCGGCGCCAGTATCAGCGCCGCCAGACCAGCCGGCAGCAGACAGGGAATCAGCCGGTTTGCCATGTGTACGTCGAAGTGGCGCTCGAAGAAGTACAGCAAGGCGCGCCCGATCACCTGCAATACACCGATGCTGGCCGGCACTGCGATCACCAGGCTTTCACGCAAACCGTTTTCGCGCAGCAAGGTGACCATATGCGCCGGCAAGGCCGCCGTAACCGCCATCACCAGCACCATGAAACATCCAACCAGCAGAAACGGAGCGCCCGTCAGGATACGCCGCAGTGATGGACCCGATGGGTCCTTGTCGGCGCCGTGCCGACCGGTTGGTGCACTGTGCAGCAAGCTCGCATGCAGCGGTGCACACACCAGAAACTGCAAGGCTGCCAGAAACCACAAGGCATGTCGCCAGCCGTACAACGAAATCAGCCAAGCGGTGAGCGGAATAAAGACGGTGCTGGCCAGCCCGCCCAGAAAGGTCATGGTGATGATGCCGCGGCGGAACTCGTCCGGGAAGCGGCGCGTGACCACCGCAAACACACTGGAATACAAGGTAGCCGCCATCCCCACGCCAAGCGCCGCCCACACCGCGTAAAACTGCCAGCGGCTGTCGATGAGGCCGTGCAGCACAAGGCAACTGCCGACCAGCAGCGAGCCCGCCGTCATGACCAGCCGCTCATGTCCTCGGTCGATCAGACGGCCCACCGCGTAGGCACAGAATCCCTCGGCCAGCAGCGCCAGGCTGAACGCGACCGACGACTGCGCACGACTAAGTCCCAGCTCCCGCTCGATCGGTTCCATCAACAGCGCAAAAGTGTAGAAGACGCTGCCCCAGGTGATCAGTTGCGCCAGCGACAACCACAGGATAAGGCGCTGATCAAGCGGGGGCTGGCGCGGCATGGCCAATTATCGCAATGCCCTTGGGCCGACTTCCCCAGGTCGCCGGCAGGGCACCGATTGCGCTACACCACCCCGCCCGCACGCAAGGCAGCAATTGCCGCGCCGTCCAGCCCGAGCTCTGCCAGCACGGCATCGGTATGTTCGCCCAGTCCCGGCGCCGGGTAGCGCAGCGTTGGCGGGTTGTCCATCAAACGCAAGGGGCTGGCGACACTGCGCACCTCGGCAATGCCGTCTTGCGCCACCATGTCCGGGGAGCGCGCCTGGCGGATGGCCAGGCCACGGGCTTGCACCTGGGCGTCGGCAAATGCACTGCCGATGTCATTGATCGGCCCACAAGGCACGGCTTTGTCCCCGAGCAACCCGATCCAGTCGGCGGTCGTGCGGGTCCGCGTGACCTGCTCCATCAGGGGAATCAGAACGGCGCGGTGGTTGACGCGCCCGGCCATGCCGGCAAAACGCGCGTCATCGCTCCACTCGGGTTTGCCGGCGGCGTGGCAAAAGCGGCTGAACTGGCCGTCGTTGCCGATCGCCAGCAGCATCGACCCATCCTGCGTCGCAAAGTCCTGGTATGGCGCCAGGCTGGGGTGCGCGTTGCCCATGCGCTGCGGCACCTTGCCGGTATTGAGGAATCCACCACCCTGATTAGCCAGGAGCGCCATGCCCACATCCAGCAAGGACATGTCAATGTGTTGTCCCTTGCCGGAGCGGTGGCGCACTTCGAGTGCCGCCAGGATGGCACTGCAGGCGTAAACGCCAGTGAACAGATCGGTCAGCGCGACGCCAACGCGTTGCGGGCCGCCACCGGGCTGCCCGTCCGGTCGGCCGGTGATGCTCATCATGCCACTCATCGCCTGGATCATCAGGTCGTACCCGGCACGTTCGGCATACGGACCGGTCTGCCCGAATCCGGTCACCGAACAATAGACCAGCCGCGGGTTGATACGCTGCAGGCTGGCGTAGTCCAGCCCGTAGTGGGCCATGCCGCCAACCTTGAAGTTCTCCACCAGCACGTCGCTGCGCCCGGCCATCTGGCGCACCAGATCTTGCCCGCGCGGGTCGGCCAGGTTCAGCGTGACAGAGCGTTTGTTGCGGTTGGTGCAGGTGAAATAACAGGCCTGGTCCGTCGGCTGGCCCTGTTCGTCGGGCATGAACGGCGGGCCCCAGTGGCGCGTGTCGTCGCCTTCGCCCGGGCGTTCCACTTTGACTACATCGGCACCCGGATCGGCCAACATCTGGGTACACCAGGGGCCGGCCACAACACGCGACAGGTCCAGAACTTTCAGATGGGCCAACGCGCCCACGGCAGCCGGTGTTTCCATGTCAGTTCGCGAAAGCGGCAATGCCCGTCTGCGCGCGACCCAGAATCAATGCATGGATGTCGTGGGTGCCTTCATAGGTATTGACCACTTCCAGATTGACCAGGTGGCGTGCCACGCCGAACTCATCCGAGATGCCATTGCCGCCCATCATGTCGCGTGCCAGCCGCGCGATGTCCAGCGCCTTGCCGCAGGAGTTGCGTTTCAGGATCGAGGTGATCTCGACCGACGCCGTGCCTTCGTCCTTCATGCGGCCCAGGCGCAGGCAGCCCTGCAGACCGAGCGCGATCTCGGTCTGCATGTCGGCGAGTTTTTTCTGGATCAACTGGTTGGCAGCCAGCGGTCGGCCAAACTGCTTGCGGTCCAGCGTGTACTGGCGGGCGCGCAGCCAGCAGTCTTCGGCCGCACCGAGGGCGCCCCAGGCAATTCCGTAACGTGCCGAGTTGAGGCAGGTGAACGGCCCCTTCAAACCCTGCACTTCGGGGAAGGCGTTCTCTTCGGGGCAGAACACTCCGTCCATCACAATTTCGCCCGTGACCGACGCGCGCAGACCGACCTTGCCGTGGATTTCCGGTGCGCTCAATCCGGCCATGCCCTTTTCCAGCACGAAGCCACGAATCGGGCCGACCTGCCCACTTTCGGACAGCTCTTTCGCCCAGACCACGAACACATCGGCCATCGGGCTGTTCGAGATCCACATCTTGGAGCCCTTGAGCTTGTAGCCTCCAGCCACCTTCTGCGCACGGGTGGCCATCGAACCCGGGTCCGAGCCGTGGTCGGGTTCGGTCAGGCCAAAGCAACCAATCCATTCGCCGGTCGCCAGGCGCGGCAGAAACTTCTGCTTCTGGGCTTCGGTGCCGAAATCGAAGATCGGCAGCATCACCAGCGAACTCTGCACGCTCATCATCGAGCGGTATCCCGAGTCGACCCGCTCCACCTCGCGCGCAATCAGGCCGTAAGCGACGTAGTTGAGACCGGGGCCACCATAGGCCTCCGGAATCGTCGGACCAAGCAACCCGAGTGCGCCCATCTCACGAAAAATCGCCACATCGGTCGTGCCGTCACGAAACGCCTGCGTCACGCGTGGCTGCAACTTGTCCTGGCAATACGCGGCGGCGGCGTCGCGCACCATGCGCTCGTCATCGCTGAGCTGCGTGTCGAGCAAAAAGGGGTCTTGCCAGTTGAAGGTGGCGTGGGCCATGAAAATCTCCAGGGAATCGTGAAACCAAACAGGCGTGAAATTCCAGCGCCCCCGCTATGGTAGTGGTGTGGCCAACGGCCCAACAGCAACGGTCCCGCATCCGGACCAGCGCTGTCAAGTATCTCAGGCCGCCATCGCTTGCACGCCGTCTGGCGTCAGCCCGAGCCCGAAGCCGGGCTCATTGCTGGGCACGAGCAGGCCGCCGTGCGGTACCTGTGTGCCAGGCGTCAGGCGCACCTCCTGCAGTGGGACACCGGGGGCAGCGCCAGCAAAATACTCCCCGATTGGCGCATTTGCCACAGCCATGCCAAAGTGCTGCCCATACGCAGTGTTCATACCGGCGTGCGCAATGATGGACAGACCGGCGCCCTGCGCGATATGGGCGATCTTCAGGCAACCGGTCAAACCACCCGACCACGCCAGGTCGGGCTGGAAAATATCGAGGCTGCGGCGTGCCGCGGCATTTGCAAACGGCGCCAGCGTATACCAGTGTTCGCCGCCAGCCAGCGTCTCCAGAGGCAAGCGCATTCGCAAAGCGGCCTGTCCCTCGAGGTCGTCGGGCATCAGGCAGTCCTCGATCCAGCGCAGCCGGTACGGCTGCATGCGCTGGGCAAAACGAACGGCAAACTCCACGTCGAAGGCCATCCAGCAGTCAACCATCAGGTCGAGCCCATCACCCAGCAGGTCGCGCTGCTCAGCAACAAAGGCCTCGTTCAGATCAAGGGCGTGCGAGCCATCGGCAGGCCCGTACGGACAGGCCAGCTTGGTGGCGCCAAAACCCAACTCCAGATACCAATCGGTATCGTTGCCGGTGGCGTAACAGGGAATACTGTCCCGGCACGGCCCGCCGATCAATTCGTACACCGGTTGGCGCAGCAGTTTGCCCTTCAGATCCCATAAGGCCAGGTCTATCGCACTGATGGCATATTGCGCCAGACCGCCACCATACGGCGATGTCATGTGTTGCATCATGTCCCACAACCGCTCGATTGCCATGCAGGACTCTCCGAGCAGCAACGGAGCAAGATGTTCGTTGATGATGGCAATCACCGGCGTGCCGTAGCGGCTCGCGCCAAAGCCCCAGCTACCATCCTGAGCCGTGACCAGACAGCCCACCGACGGCCAGCGCGGACGCCAGCTTGCGCGCAGGCGCTTGAAGCGGGGGTAGCGAGACATCGGGTTGGCGACTTCAGCATCGTCCAGCCAGCTTGGGCGCCGCGCAGGTGTGACTGGCGGCCCGCCCATCAGGTCGCTGCGGATCGCAAAAGCCTGAATCGATTTGATCTTCACCGGGCCCAGTCCACGGTAAGTTCAGACCCGGGCACGGTGTGGGCGCGGATGTAGTCCCAATCCAGCGCCGCGCCCAAACCCGGACCCGCCGGAGGGTGCAGCCGCCCGCTGGCATCGAGCGCGGGGTAGCTTTGCAAGGCAAAGTTGTAACCTGCCTCGGGCACCAGAACCTCCATCCAGTCGGCATTGGTGGCGCCACACAGCACTTGCAGGTTGGCCCAGTTCATCAGCGGACTGGCCGCATGGTGGGACGCCACCTGGATGCCCATGGCTTCACACAGGGCGGCGGTCTTGTGCATGCCGGTGACGCCGGCCTTCCAGTACACATCGCACAACACCATGTCGAGCGCATTGGCACGCAGGTAATTGGCCGTGGCAGCCACATGGCCAGGGACCGTCTCGGCACCGATGATGGGTATCTCCAAGGTCCGGCGCAGCTGCGCGTAGCCTTCGATGTCGTGCTGCGGCAGCGGCTCTTCGAACCAGGCGAACCCCAGCTCCTCCAGCACCCGTCCCACGCGAACGGCCACCATCCGGTCGTACGATTTGGCGACGTCGAGCATCAGGGTAATGTCCGGGCCCACCGCCCTGCGCACGGCCCGGCACAGCGCAATGTCGCGCACGGGGTCGTTGAAGGGATGCAACTTGTAGCCGCGATAACCCAACGCCACACACTGCTCGGCCTCGTGCACATAGTCTGCGATCGACTCCAGCGCTGCCGAGCTGGCATAGGCCCGGATGCTGTCGCGCCGCGCGCCCAACAAGTGGCAGATGGAGACACCCAGCATCTTGCCCGCCAGGTCCCACAGCGCGACATCGAGTGCGCTGATGGCAAACACCGGCACGTACCCGGCGGGCTCCAGCTCGACCATGGCCTGCCAGATGCGTTCACGGTGCAACGGGCTCTGCCCCAGCACGCGCGGGGCCAGGCTCTGGACAATGGCCTGGCTGATGCCCGCACCCGACTGCCCGCCGTGGGCACGCGCCATGGAAAACCCCGTCAGTCCATCGTCGGTCTGGACGCTGGTGAGTACGATTTCCTGCTGGCCGGGAAAACGCTTGGCGTGAATCGGTACTGCCGGCTGTTCGAAACACAGGGTCTGGATCCGGCTGACCCGCATCGGTCAGTCCACCTTGACGTCGAGCTTGCGGGCCAGGTCGCCCCACACCCTGAAGTCTTTCTGGATCGTGGCGGCAAACTCCGCCGGGGTGCTGGCAACGATCTCATGGCTTCCATCCACCAACGGCGCGCGCGCGGCCGGGTCGCGCAGGATCCTGGCCAGCTCGGCATGCAATTTGTTGACCACCTCGGGTGGTGTACCCGCAGGGGCCAGCAATCCGTACCAGGCGTCGAGTACGAAACCAGGGTTCATTGCCTCAGACATGGTCGGCACCATCGGCAGCAGCGCACTGCGGTTGGCACCGGTCACCGCCAGGGCACGCAGTTTGCCGGCCTTAACCTGCTGCAGGGCCAGCTGCATGGCCGGGTAGGCAAACGCGGTCTGGTTTGCCATGACCGATTGCACCTGCTCGGCCGCACTTTTGTACGGGATGTGAACGATATCGAGGTTGCCGCCATTGGCCTTGATCAGTTCGCCACTGAAGTGGCCGATGCCACCGTTGCCACCCGACGCGTAACTCAGCGCACCTGGCTTGGCCTTGGCCATCGCGATCAGGTCCGCCACGGTCTTGGCCGGCGACTCGGGCGGCACGACCAGCAAGGCCGAGATGCGCGACGTCAGCATGATCGGTGCGAAGTCTTTCAACGGGTCGTAATTGACCTTGCCCAGGCCCGGATTGGCGGCCAGCTGCGTGGGCGCGAACAACAGGGTGTAGCCGTCCTTGGGCGCGCGCGCCACCAGCTCAAACCCGATATTGCCGCTGGCACCGACCTTGTTTTCGATCACGACTGGCTGCCCCAGTGGAGCGGCCAGACGGCTTATCAGGGACCGCGCCACCACATCGACAGCCGAACCCGCCGGGAACGCGACGATGACCTTGATCGGCTGATCCGGGTACTGCGCATGCCCGGTCAGCGGCAGCGCCAGCAGCAAGCCGGCGAATAGAAGCTGTGTGTGCGCCGCCGTGCGCGCGAAAGCTGTCAGCAGGTTCATGTTCTTGTCTCCTGGGTTGTGAGGGCAGCAAAGCGCACTGCGGCAAGTCTTCACCACGAATTGATCTCAACGGCATTATGCGCAGGCGGCGCCGGTTTGCACGGGTTTCATCCAATGTACGAGTGCCATCGGGGCAATACGCCCGGATCGGCGGATCCCGATATAGCAGGAACAACGCAGCAAGATCTTCCGCAACCAAGTGGCGAAGTGTCAGCCGCGGTGTCTCCAGAACGATGGTCACGACACTGACCGCCTTTGCAGCCTAGGGAACAGGGTTTGTCCGTCGCGAAGCCAGGCTGTCAATTACCAGGCGCGCCTCCGGCGGCGAAGCGGCCGTGTTGGACCGAGCTGCCGCAGTGGCGCCCGGTAGCGACAGGAAGAACGAAACCCACAGCGCTACCAGTAGAACGAAGCTGCTGAGGAAAGCCGCCAATCGGTGCATGACCTTGTTGTAGGTGCAGTGGATGAAGCTATGCACAATTCGCAAACCAACAAAAGCCCAGGCGCCGCCCACGAGCCAGCCCGGTGTGTGTTGTGTGGCAAGTGCGACCGCCCCGAGTGCATAGAACATGACCGGAACCTCAAACAGGTTCCTGAAGTTATCTGCGGCCTGCACGTTCTCAAGGCGCGCAGCCATCTGGACCGACGTTGATGCAGCTTGAGGATGGATGCGCTTCTGGCGCATTTCCTGCACGCGTGTGAACAGGAGCCGCGTCCCGACGACAAACGTGAGGAGCACGAGGGCAAGAAGGGCAGCGATGACTTGTATAGAGTTTGCTGGCATGGGTAGTTGGATCGTGTGGGACCAATTATTGGTGATCCTTTGGCCACTTGCTGCTCCTGCGCGCTGTTGGCCAACTCCTCATGGTCTGGCGCGTACTCGAACCAGGTCGGCGGCTACCATCAACGGTCTGTGCCCTTGAACTCGCGCCGCAACTTTTCTGCAGCGCTGCGCCGCAGACAGACCGGGTGGTCCGCGTACGCCGCTTTTGCGCATTGCTCGTTCATGCACGATTGAAAGCCAAGCAGAACCCTTCCTGTGCAAGCCTGTTCTGGTCCATTGGAGGCTCCCATCGGTGCTACAACGGCTGCGGCCGCAGGTGTTTTGCCAACGATGGGCGCCGGCGCCGGCGGCGCCGCGGTCGGCATTGTCTCGGTCCTGGCTGATACCGCCGGCACGCCGGCCACTGCTTTGTCGGTTGGCACGGCCGGTTTTATCCCCGGTGATTTTGTCGCCGGGGTAATGACTCCGCTGGCAAGAGCAGGCTTTTCTGGCGCAGGCGTCGCTCTGACCGGCGGCGCGCTGCTGGGCGCTGAGGCCACTTTTGTCGCCGGGGCAACTACTGCCGCGGCAGGGACCGGCATTTCTGGCAGCGGCGCCGCGCTGACCGGCGGCGTATTGGCAGGCGGTGGGGCCACAACAGCCGTCGCGGCCTGTGGCACTGCCGAAGGCCCGCCAGACATATTGAAGGCCACGCCTGCCACGACCGCCAGCAATCCCGCTACCGCCAACGCCAGCATCGGGGTTTTCGCGCGTTTGGGCGGCACCTGCACGCTCACGCGCTGTAGCGCGGCTGCGTCTGCCGTGGGCAGCGCGACAACTCGGGATTGGGGAGCGCCAGGCAGCGCTGCGGTCGGCGTTGGCAGCGGATCGATACGGGCGGTACTGGCATTCTCCGAGGCCGGGGTGGACGGCATCTGTTGGGTCGCATCGTCGTGTACACCCGCGACTGTGTCCTGGGCGCGCGCAGGCCTGGTGCCGGAATGTTCGCCCCGGCTCAGATCTCCCAGTTTTTTCACGCGCC
>JAJAZK010000629.1 GCA_026785765.1 Rhodoferax sp.
GGTGCAGTATCCTTGCGCCCCTACCCGTTTGGCAAACCCTGCATGACTTCTTCCACTTCCTATCTGGTCGGTGTTGACACCGGTGGCACCTACACCGACGCGGCAATTATCGAGGCGCAGGGCCACCGCGTGTTGGCGCGTGCCAAGGCGATCACGACCAAGGGCGACCTGGCAATCGGCGTCAGTGAAGCCATCACCCTGGCCGTTGCGCAATTGCCGCAGGGATTGAACGCGCGCAATATCCGCCTGGTGTCGGTGTCGACGACGCTGGCGACCAATGCCGTGGTGGAAGGCCATGGCAGTTCGGTTGCTGTGGTGCTGGTGGGTTTCGATGCAGCCATGGTCGAGCGCACCGGAATCGCAAAAGCTTTTCCGGGCATGCCGTTGGAGGTCATCGCTGGCGGGCATGACCACAACGGCGACGCCTTGGTGCCGCTCGATCTGGTGGCGCTCGACGCGGCGCTGGATCGCATCGCCGACAAGGTCGACGCCTTCGCGGTCGCCTCCAGTTTTGCGGTGCGCAACGCCGCCCACGAACACGCCGCGCGCGACCACATCGTGGCGCGCACCGGCAAACCGGTGACCCTGTCGACCGAGTTGTCGTCGTCGCTGGATGCACCACGGCGCGCCCTCACTGCCGCCCTGAACGCCCGCCTGATTTCGCGCGTGTCAACCCTGATCGACGCCGTCAACCGCGCCATGCTGCAGTTGCACATCACCTGTCCGCTGATGATCGTCAAGGGCGACGGCACGCTGGCGCTGGCCGAGAGTGTGGCGCTGCGCCCAATCGAGACCGTCTTGTCCGGGCCGGCAGCCAGCCTGGTGGGCGCGCAATGGTTGTCCGGGCTGCAGAATTTCATCCTCTCGGACATGGGCGGCACCACAACCGACCTGGGCATCCTGCGGGACGGGCGCCCGCAGGTGACCGAGCAGGGCGCAGAGGTGGGGGGCTGGCGCACCATGGTACGCGCCATCGACGTACGCACCATTGGCCTGGGGGGAGACAGCGAGATTCACCTGGCAGCCAACGGCCGGCTCACGGTCGGGCCGCAACGCATCGTGCCGGTGGCCCTGCTGGGGGCACGCTATCCGGAGGTTTTGGCCCAACTGGAAGCCGACCTGGCCGATGTGGATGGCGGCTCGTCTTTACACGGCCGCTTCGTGTTGTTGCCATTTGGCGCTCGAGTTGCTGCCCCTGGAGCCGAGTTGACCACGCGTGAACTGGAAGTGCTGCAACGGGTGACGGAGCGCCCGCAACCGCTGCGGCGACTGGCCTCCTCGCTGGGAGCGCAACGTGCCGTGGCCTCGCTCAAGCGCAAGGGACTGCTGCAGGTGGGCGGATTCACCCCGTCTGACGCCGCCCATGTGCTGGGCTTGCAGGCCAACTGGTCGGCAAAGGCCGCGCACCTGGCCGCACAGTTGGGTTGCCGGCTGCGTGAGATGAAGTTCCCCACCCTCGAGCGCACTGAACAGTACGCACGGGACGTGTGGAGCGAAACCGTACGCCTGAGCGCGCGCGCCATTCTCGACACCGCCTTTGGTGAGCACCTGCGCGAAGACAAGTTGATCCACGCGGTGTGCGCGGGTGACGGTGTGCTGGGTCTGGCGCGCGTGCGGGTGTCACCTACGGTGCCGGTGGTCGCTGTGGGTGGCCCGGTACAGGTGTATTACGGCGAGGTGGCGCGTCGGCTTGGTTGCGAGGTGGTGTTCCCCGAACATTGCGATGTGGCGAATGCCGTTGGGGCCGCCAGCGGCGTCGTGGCGCACACCGTGACGGTGCGGGTGGACGGCGACGGCAGCGGCAAATTCACCCTTCACAGCACGGTGGGTACGCGGTACTTCAGCGACCCGGCGGCAGCGGTGGAAGCCGCCAGCCGCCTGGCGCGGCAGTCCGCGATCGACGCGGTCGTGGCGATGGGAGCAGCGGATCCGCAGGTCAAGCTCAGTCTGCGCAAACAGATGTTGCCCAACGCGACCAGCGATGCCGGCTTGCTGGAAGCGGTGGTGGTTGCCGAAGCCGTCGGGCGGCCGAACGCGGCTGGCTGACAGCGCCGAGCGTAGTCAAATTGCCTACCGTGGTTCCCAGCCTTACGCGGTAACGGGTGACTTGGCATCAACCGCCCATTAGTCTTACTAATCTTTAACCACAAGATTTTTTGTTTGTCCGGCACTCCGCAAGCCGGGACACTTGCCACTGTTTCAGAACCGTCAGGAAAGTGCCAATGCCCGAGATCCGGATTGTTGAAGGAAGCCATGCGCCGCTGGCCGTGTTGCGTGACCACCGCGGTGACACGCCGCTGCCGGCCTTGTGGCTGCGCGCGCGCAGCCCGCACCCGGATGAGCGCGACGCCATCACCGGGCAACGCCTGACCAATCCGCATTTGCTGCCCGAAGACCTGGAAGTGACCGACGCGCGTTTGTGTGATGACATGCTGCACCTTAGCTTCAGTGATGGTTTCCAGTGTGTCTATGACCAGCAGGAGCTGATTGCTGGTGCCGTCCTGCATGAGGGCTGCCCGGCGGCTATCCCGTGGCGTGCGGATCTGGCACCGCAGCCGGTGTACCGCTGGCCGGAACTGGAGGCTGACGCCGTACTGCACCGGGCCGTGCACGACCTGATCACGCTGGGTTTTGTGCTGATCCACGATACACCGACGCAGGCGGACTCCATACTGGAGATTGCACGGCGCTTCGGTTATGTGCGCGATACCAATTTCGGCACTTTTTTCGAGGTCTACTCGCGTCCGGAATCGACCGACCTGGCGTACCGCCCGATTGCGCTGGGGCCGCACACCGACAATCCGTATCGCACACCGGTGCCGGGTCTGCAACTGCTGCATTGCCTTCAAAATGAGACCTCGGGTGGCCTGTCAACGCTGGTCGACAGTCTGGCCGTGGCGGAACAGTTGCAGCGCGAGGACGCCGCCGGATTTGCCCTGCTGGCGCGGGTGCCGGTGCGCTTCGAGTACCGCGACGCCACCACGCAACTGGTGTCGGTGAAGCCGATGATCGAGGTGGACAGTGCCGGCGTCATGACCGGTGTGCATTACAGCCCGCGGCTGGATGACATTCCACTGATGTCGGATAGCGATACCCGCAGCTACCACCGCGCACGCAAGCGCCTGGGGCTGTTGTTCCAGGACCCGCAGTATGAGCTGCGCTTCCGGCTTGATCCGGGGCAGCTGATGATCTTCGACAACAACCGCGTGTTGCATGGCCGCACGGCGTTCGATCCGACGCAGGGACACCGCCAGCTGCAAGGTTGTTATATTGACCGGGACGGTCCGCGCAGCCTGTACCGGGTGTTGCAGCGCCGTTTTGCCCAGAAGCCCAACTGAAAAGACCAACTGAAAAGTGGAGCACGTCATGGAAACGGTTGCATTTACCCAGATGAAGGACGGCACGGCGCAGGATTACCAGTTCCTGCATGTGCTTGAGACGGACTACATTCGCGGCCTGCCGGAGCGCCTGCTGGCCGCGCTGGAGCGGCTGGGTGATTCCATCCAGGGGTACCAGGTGAGCCGACTCGAGCATTCATTGCAAAGCGCAACCCGCGCCGAGGCCGACGGTGCCGACATCGAGACCATCGTCGCCGCACTGGTGCACGACCTGGGTGACGAACTGGCGCCGGAGAACCATTCGCAGCTGGCCGCGGCCATCGTGCGCCCCTACGTGCGCGCCGAGGTCACCTGGATCGTCGAGATGCACGGACTGTTCCAGATGAAGTATTACGCGCACCACTACGGGCGCGACCCGAACGGTTATCTGGCGTTCAAGGACCATCCCTGGTACGACGCCTGCTGGCGCTTCTGCGAGCGGTATGACCAGGCGGCTTTCGATCCGTCTTATGTGAGCCGGCCGCTGGCCTACTTCGAGCCGATGCTGCGCCAGGTGTTTGGCCGCCAGCCGTTTGACCCGGCTGTCCTCAGGGAACTTGCGCGCGGCTGAACAAGTCGGCCACGTTCCCCGGCAGTCGCCATGAACGCCGTGTTGCCGGTTGAGAGCCGCGATTATGTCCAGCATTACTGGGACCATGGCTACGCGGTTGTGCGCGGTGTGTTCACGCCA
>JAJAZK010000630.1 GCA_026785765.1 Rhodoferax sp.
GGTCTACACTGGCCGACAGACTGTCAAGGAGTACATTTTGAAAATCCTGCTCGCGGTGGACGGCAGCGCCTACACCAAGAAGATGCTGGCCTATCTGGTTACGCACGACGAAGTTTTTGCGCCGTCACAAAGCCAGTTCACGCTGTTGACAGTGCGCCTGCCACTGCCACCGCGCGCCCGTGCGGCAATTGGCAAGGAGATCGCGGATGGATACCACGCACACGAAGTCGAGCGCGTGCTGGCGCCGGTTGCCAAGTTTCTGTTGCGCCATGGCATCGATGCCAAGAGTGCCTGGAAGATTGGCCAGGCCGGCGAGACCATCGCCGCTTTCGCGCAGGCTGGCAAATTTGACTTGCTTCTGATGGGCTCACACGGACACGGCGCGCTGGTCAATCTGGTGATGGGATCGGTCGCGACCCGGGTACTGGCGCACTGCACAGTTCCGGTACTGCTGGTTCGCTGAGCACACAACGGGTACAGCACCGTCCTGGCGCGGACCTTACCCAAGGCCCAAAAGACCGCTACCCGGAGCGCGCGTTGATGCCGTCAAAACAGGTGGACAGCACCAGTTCGACGATTTCGTCGTCCGAGTGCTGACCACCCATCTGCAAAAATTCCAGCACCGGGTCACAGGCCCGGGCGTACAGGGTGTACAAGACGGCGATCGGCGGCAGCACCTTGCTGATTGAGCCATTCGCCTGAGCGGCTTCGATCCAGGCACCAAGCCGGTCGCTGACCTCGAACAGCCCATCCATATATTCCTTGTTCGCCATCAGGGTCGCGCGCAGGCTGGAGTTCTGGCTGGGCAGGGATGGCATATCGCCGGCCAGCTCGACCTGCATGGTCCAGCGGACGACCGCCCGCAAATTGTCCTGCGGCGGCGTCTGATCCGACAGCGATGCGAAAAAATCCTGGGCGCGCCGCATCACCCGCACCATTGCCGCAGCGGCAAGGTCTTCCTTGCTCGGGAAGTGTTTGTACAGGCTGGCCTTGGCGATGCCAACCGTGGCTGCCACCTCGTCGACCGTCATTGCATCAAAGCCTTTTTCCGCCAGCAACCGGTTCACCGCATGGATGATGGCGTCCTCGCGCACCTGCAGCATCTGGGCTTTGAAGGAAATGCGGGTCGCAACGCTGGTGGCCATGGTCCGATTTTAGCCGCTGCGGTCGGACTGTGACCGTGGCGTTCACGGCCGTCAGCGGTAGCGGTCTGCGGTCAGGCCGTCGAGGCTGATGTCGGTCCGTCGGCCCGATATCAGGTCGGCCATCACCCGACCGGTCCCGGCGGCCATCGTCCAACCCAGGGTGCCGTGGCCGGTGGCGAGGTACAAATTGGGATACAGCGAGCCGCCCACTACTGGCGTGCCGTCCGGCGTCATTGGACGCAGGCCGGCCCAGAATTCGCCTTGAGCGACGTCGCCGGCGCGCGGGAACAGGTCGGTCAGCACGTGGTTGAGGGTGCCGCGGCGGCCCTCGCGCAACTGCAGGCTGTAACCGGCCAGCTCGGCCGTGCCCCCAACCCGGATCCGGTCCCCCAAGCGGGTGACGGCGACCTTGTGGGTTTCGTCCATGATGGTCGACTCCGGGGCGTGCCGGGCGTCGCTGATCGGCACCGTGATCGAATAACCCTTGACCGGATACACCGGCAGGCGGATGCCCACCGGTTGCAGCAGCAGCGGCGAATAACTGCCCAGGGCGACCAGGTAGGCGTCGGCGGTCAATGTGCCGTAGTCGGTGTTGACGCCTGTGATGCGCGTGTCGTCACTGAACATGCCCTTTACCGTTACACCAAAACGAAAATTGGTGCCCATTGCCTTGGCCAGGTCCGCCAGTCGCTGCGTGAACTTGAAGCAGTCGCCGGTCTCGTCAGCGGGCAGGCGCAGGGCGCCGACAAACTTTTCCTGCACCAGCGCCAGCGCCGGCTCGACCGCGATGGTGCCCGGGCGGTCCAGCAACTCGAACGGTACGCCGTATTGCTTGAGGACCTCGATGTCCTTGGCGGTGCCGGCGAGCTGCTTCTGGGTGCGAAACAGTTGCAGGGTGCCCTGCGTGCGTTCGTCATAACGGATGTTGGTGTCTGCGCGCAACTGGCGCAGGCAGTCGCGGCTGTACTCGGCCAGGCGCACCATACGCCCCTTGTTGATGGCGTAACGCGCTTCGGTGCAGTTGCGCAGCATGGACAGGCCCCAGCGCCACATGGCGGGGTCGAGCATCGGCCAGATCACCAGTGGGCTGTGCTGCATCAGCATCCATTGAATCGCTTTGAGCGGCACGCCCGGACCAGCCCAGGGTGCCGAGTAACCAGGTGAAACTTCCCCGGCGTTGGCAAAGCTGGTTTCCAGCGCCGGGCCCTTTTGACGGTCGACGACCGTGACCTGGTGGCCGGACTTGGCGAGGTAATAGGCGCAGGTGGTGCCGATCACACCGCTGCCAAGGATCAGAATTCTCACGCGCTTCCTCTCGCAGGCTGTCGGCCCGGGGGTGGCCCGCCGGCCATGGTAACGGATGTGTCGTTGGCGCCGCTCCGCAGGCGATCACACGACTCCTCGGCTGCGCAATGCCGCGATGGCCGGTGCGTCGTAGCCCAGTTCGCACAGCAGCTCGTCGGTGTGTTCGCCCAGGCGCGGCGGATCGCGGTACACCCCGGCCGGGGTATCGGAAAGATCCACCGGATGGGCTGCGAGCGGAAACCCACCGGGCAATCCCGCAAACGCACCGGCTTGCAGCATGCCCGATGCGCGGATGTGCGGATCGTCCAGCGCCTGTTGCGGACTGAGCACTGGTCCGGCCGGGATTTTGGCGTCAGCCAAGGTGGCCAGCACGGCGGCGCGTGTCTGGCCGGCGCACCAGGCCGACATGATGGCGCTGACAGCGGCACTGTGGACACCCCGCGCCACGTCGTCTGCAAAGCGCGGGTCGGCCAGCAGGTCGGAGCGGCCCATCACGGCACACCAGCGCTCGAACATCGCCTGCCCGACGGCCTGCACCACCACCGCGCCGTCGCTGGTGGCAAACACGTCCACCGGCGCTGCCGAGTAGCCGCGGTTACCTTGCGGAACACGGTTCGGCGCGCGCACCGCCTGTTCGATCAATACCGCGTTGTTCTGGATCAGCGCCGAGCGTAGCAGCGAACCCTCGACCAGTTGGCCGCGCCCGCTGCGTTCGCGCGCCCACAGTGCGGCCAGTGCGCCCATGGCGCAGGCCTGGGCGGTGTGGAAGTCCACGTAGTTCACTGCGGCACGCACTGGAGCGCCGGGCAAGCCGGACATGTACATGGCGCCACTCATGGCCTGGCCCACCGAGTCAAAGCCGACTTGCTGGCTCATCGGGCCGGTGCTTCCGTACGCCGTCACTGCGACCAGCACGATGCGCGGATTGAGCGCAGACAGGGTGTCGTAGTCCAGCCCAAGCTGGCGCAGGGTGGCCGGTGGCAGGTTCGCCACCACCACGTCAGCGCTGAGTACCAGCTGGCGTACGACCGTGCGCCCCTCGGTGCTGGCCAGGTCCAGCGTCAGGCAACGTTTGTTGCGGTTGAGCTGCATGAACATGCCACCTTCGCCCGACTCGGCAACCGGTGGCAGGTAACGGTCTTCACCGCCCTGCACGCGCTCGATGCGGATCACGTCGGCACCGTAGTCGCCCAGCAGGGCGGCGCAATACGGCCCGGCAATGAAACGGCCGAAATCGAGCACGCGGATTCCGTCTAGCAGTCGCACCTTAGTCCTCCGATAGCGTTAACAGGCCCTTTTTCTTACAGGCTGCAATGGTACTGCCGCCCAGGGCGCGCCGGCCTGTTGGCAGCATGTACGCAACGCGGTGCGCCGGTGTGCCCATCCGTTACCATGGAACCTGTTTTTGACCCCAATTGCGATGACAGCACTGCGCCCCTTCCATCTGGCTTTCCCGGTTAGCTCGCTGTCCAATGCGCGCGCGTTTTATGGCGGCCTGCTTGGTTGCCCGGAAGGCCGGTCGGCAGACGACTGGATCGATTTCGATTTCTTCGGGCATCAGATCGTGGTGCATCTGGCCCCCGAAGAGGCGGGCCACCGCGGCAGCACGGCGGTCGACGGCCACGGCGTGCCAGTGCGTCATTTCGGCATCGTGCTCAGCATGCCCGACTGGGAGGCCCTGGCGCAGCGTTTGCAGGCGGCCAAGACCAGTTTCGTGATTGCGCCGTATGTGCGTTTCAAAGGGCAGGCGGGTGAACAGGCAACGATGTTTTTTCTCGACCCTTGCGGCAATGCGCTCGAGTTCAAGGCCTTTGCCGACGATGCGCAACTGTTCGCCAGGTAACCCCCCAACCAGCATCCCGCACGGAGCCCGCGCACCATGACTGAGCCGGTATTGACCATCGATGTGGTGTCGGACGTGGTGTGCCCCTGGTGTTACATCGGCAAACGCAAACTGGAGGCCGCACTGGCGTTGCCGCAGGCAGCAGACCTGCCAAAGGCCGTCGTGCGCTGGCACCCGTTCCAGCTCAACCCGGACATGCCTACCGAGGGTGTTTCGCGCAAGCAGTACCTGGAAGACGAGTTTGGCGGGCCCGCGCGTGCTGCCGAGATTTACGCCCGGGTGCGCACCGCTGGCCGCAGTGCCGGACTGGACCTGAACATCGACGGAATCACCACCCAGCCGAATACGCTGGCCGCGCATGCGCTGATCGCCTTTGCCCAGCAACAGGGCGCTGGCAACGAGGTCAAGGAGCGCTTGCTGAAGGCCTATTTCGTCGAGAACCGATTCATCGGCAGCGTGGACGTACTGGCGGCGATTGCGGCTGAGGCCGGGCTCGATGCAAAGGCCGCACGCGAATGGGTCAGCAACCAGGCCCAGTTGCAGGCGGTGGCCAGCGCCGACGCACAGGCGCGTGGCATGGGTGTCAGCGGCGTGCCGTATTTCATCTTCAACCAGAAAATTGCAGTGTCGGGCGCGCAGGATCCGGCGGCGCTGCTCAATGCGATGCGGCAGGCGGTGGCGTCGGCTTGACGCAGCGCAAGGACCATCTCGACGCCCTTGCCATCGGGCTGCTGCTGGCGTGTTGCGCGTTCTGGGGCTTCCAGCAGGTGCTGGTGAAGGCCACCATTGCCGAACTGCCGCCGGTGTTCCAGGCGGCGGTGCGGTTCGGCGGCGCCACTGCGGTCTTGTGGGCCTGGTGCTGGTGGCGGAGCATACCCCTGTTCGGGCAGGATGGCAGTCTGGGTGCCGGTTTGCTGGCAGGCGCGCTGTTCGCCATCGAGTTCGCCCTGCTGTTTAGTGCCCTGCAGTTTTCCAGCGCGTCCCGGGTCACGCTGTTTGCCTACACCGCGCCATTCTGGGTGGCGATTTTTTTACCACTGCTGGTGAAGGTGGAGCGGATGCGCGCGCTGCAGTGGCTTGCCTGCTGCTGGCCTTTTGCGCCGTGCTGCTCGCCTTTCGCGATGGTCTGGGGCACGGCGCGCCGCAACAGCAGTGGCTGGGCGATCTGCTGGGGCTGGCCGGTGGTGCCGCCTGGGGCCTCACCACGGTGGTGATCCGCAGCACCAGCCTGGGCCGTTTGTCGGCCGAGAAGCTGCTGTTTTACCAGGTGGCCGTGAGCAGCCTCGCGTTGCCTGCCGTGTCGCTGGCGCTGGGCGAACAGTGGGTCTGGGCCTGGAGCGGCTTTGCCGCGGTGTCGATGGCTTTGCAGATCGTGGTGGGGGCTTTTGCCAGCTACCTGGCCTGGATGTGGCTGTTGGGACACTACCCGGCGACCCGGATTTCGGTGTTCGTGTTTGTCACGCCGGTGTTTGCCCTGCTGATCGGCGCGCTCTGGCTGGGGGAAGCGGTCACCCTGAACCTGGTGCTGGCGATGGCGCTGGTGGCAGTCGGCATCACGCTGGTGAACCGGCGGGCGGTGTCGTAAGGCTCAGAGATCCGTGCGACCGGAGCGCCGGTACTGCATGGCTTCGGCCAGGTGTATGACCTGGGTTGCCGCGGCGCCGGCCAGGTCGGCGATGGTGCGCGCCACCTTGAGCACCCGGTGCGTGCCGCGCGCCGACCAGCCCAGACGGGTGGCGGCAACGTTGAGAAATTTAACTGCCGCAGCGTCGAGTTGCAGGTGTTGGTCGATCTCCTTGCCCTGCAATGCCGCGTTGGTCTTGCCTTGGCGCGTGATGGCCAGAGCACGCGCCAGGGTACACCGCGCCCGGATGCTGGCGGTGGATTCGCCGGGCCCGGCCTGCAGCAACTCGGTGGCGGGCAGGGCGGGCACGTCCACGTGCAGGTCGATGCGGTCCATGAACGGGCCGCTCAGACGGCTTTGGTAACGCGCCACCTGGTCGGGGCTGCAGCGGCAGGCCTTGTGGCTGGCGCCGAGGTAACCGCAGGGACAGGGGTTCATGGCGCCGATAAGCTGGAATCGGGCCGGAAACTCGCAACGCCGTGCAGCGCGCGAAATCGTGATGGTGCCGGTTTCCAGCGGTTCGCGCAGGGCCTCAAGTGCGGCGCGGGGGAACTCTGGCAGTTCATCCAGGAACAATACGCCATGGTGCGCCAGCGAGATCTCGCCGGGGCGCGGTGGAGAACCGCCGCCCACCAGTGCCACCGCGCTGGCGCTATGGTGCGGGCTGCAGGTGGGCCGCTCGGCCCAGCGCTCCAGGCTGAAGCGTCCGCCCAGGCTGGCCAGGGCCGCGCTTTGTAGCGCTTCGCCCACCTCCATTGGCGGCAACAGTCCTGCAAAACGCTGCGCCAGCATGGATTTACCGGAGCCCGGCGGGCCGCTGAGCAACAGGCTGTGGCCCCCCGCCGCAGCGATTTCCAGGGCGCGTTTCGCGGCACTTTGCCCTTTCACGTCTGCAAGGTCTTCATAAAGCACGTTGGCGGCGACGGCGGCTCCAACGACCTGGCTCCAGCCCGGGCGCAGCGGTGGAGCTGCGCCGTCTGTAGCCCCCTGCGGCAGAAAGTTGGCAACCACGTCGAGCAGGTGCTGTGCGCTGTAGACCCGGGCCCCCGGTACCAACGCGGCTTCCTGCGCGCTCCCGGGCGGCAAAACGATGCTGGTAGCCACCTTGGCGCTGTGCAGGGCCAGGCTCATGGCGAGGGCGCCGCGCACCGGGCGCAGTTCACCGGAGAGTGACAACTCGCCGGCAAACTCATGGCCGCTCAGGCGGTTGGCGTCGATCTGGCCGCTGGCGGCCAGGATTCCGATGGCAATGGGTAGATCAAAACGGCCTGAGTCCTTGGGCAGCTCGGCCGGTGCGAGATTTACGGTGATGCGCTTGTTGTGCGGAAACTCCAGGCCCGCATTCTGAATGGCGGACCGCACACGCTCACGTGCCTCCTTCACTTCGACCTCGGCCAGCCCGACCAGGGTGAAGCTGGGCAGTCCGTTGGCCAGATGGACTTCGACAGTCACCGCCGGGGCATCCATACCCAGCAGCGCCCGGCTTTGCACCAACGACAGACTCACAGCGGCGGCTCCTTATTTTGGTGCACGGAACTGATTGCTTCAACAAACGATGCACTACAACAGTGCGTACTGTACGAATGCACAGCCATCATAACGCACGGCGCCAGTATTGGAGGACAAGATGCAACCGCTTCTAAATGCGATCTGGTTTTGCCGACTGGCACGGTCTGTGCATATCGGTGGTGTCCATCAATCGAAGCCGGAGTAGCCCATGACGATCAAACCCCTTTCCATCCTTTGTCTTGCGCTGGCCGCAGGCGGCGCGTTTGCCCAGACCAAGGCGCCAGAGCCGGATTACACATTGACGTTCAACGTTGGCGCCTTCACGGACTACCGGTTCCGCGGTATTTCCCA
>JAJAZK010000631.1 GCA_026785765.1 Rhodoferax sp.
ACATACGGCAGCGGCTGCATCTTTGGCGTATTGCCGCAGGGAACCTTCAACTATTTCAGCCGCACGCATGGTATTCCTTTCGACACTGCCGAGGCAATTCAATTGCTGCTCACCGCGCGCGCCCACCCGGTGCAGGTGGGCCTGATCAATGACCGTGTGTTTCTCGTGAACGCCAGCATTGGTCTCTACCCACAAATGCTGGAAGACCGCGAGGCCTACAAGGCACAGTTCGGCCGCAGTCGGCCGGTGGCCATGCTCGCTGCGCTGGTGACTCTGTTGGGCCAGCACCGCCAGTTACGCCTGTCTATCCAGCAAGCCGGCCAGCCGCGCGATTTACGCACTCCTACGCTGTTCATCGGCAACAACCTGCTGCAATTACAGCAAATCGGGATTGCCGAGGCGCGTGCGCTGGAGCAGGGCCAATTGGTGGCGGTCGCACTGCGGCCGGTCGGCACGATGGCCATGTTGTGGCTGTTGGCGCGCGGCGCGATGGGAAGCCTGGGCGAGGCCGACGACGTGCTGAGCTTTGCCTTTCAATCCATCGCAGTTCAGCCCGGATATCGCGTGCAGCGCGTCAAGGTGGCGACCGACGGCGAAGTGCTGTGGCTTGACACACCGATCGCGTTTCGAGTTGGCCCACAGCCCCAGTATCTGCTGAAGCCAGAACCGGGCAGCGAGGTTGTGGCATGACGACGCTGCTGCAGATCTCGGACCCACATTTCGGCACCGAGCGGCCGAGGGTGATGGAAGCCTTGCGCCGCCTGTCCCGGCAGTTGGCGCCGGATGTGCTGGTGCTGTCAGGTGACATCACGCAACGCGCCCGCGCGGCACAGTTCAACGCGGCCCGGGCCTTCGTAGATAGCCTGAACATCGGCACCTTGCTGGCGATACCTGGCAACCACGACATACCGCTGTATAACGTCGCCGCGCGCGTGCTGTGCCCTTACGCCAACCACCGGCGCGTATTCGGCAATGATCTCGAGCCGGTACTTGACACGACCGATCTGCTGGTTTTGTGCGTGAACTGCACCCGTTGGTATCGCCACGAGGACGGCGAAGTTTCCCGCGCGCAGGTGATTCGGGTGGCGCGGCTTCTAGAAGCGGCGCGGCCCGGACAACTTCGCATAGTGGTCACCCACCAGCCGGTGGCCGTGACACGGCCGCAGGACGAAAAGAACGTCCTGCACGGCAGCCAGAACGCGATTCAGAGCTGGTCGCGCTCCGGTTGCGACCTCATTCTAGGCGGACACATTCACCTGCCATTCGTACTATCTCTGCACGAACGGCAGGTCGGTCTGCCGCGCCGCATCTGGGCGGTTCAAGCTGGCACGGCGCTGTCCACCCGGGTACGCCATGAGGCTGGCAACTCGGTCAATGTAATCCGCTGCGGCGCCGACTCGGGTACCGTCGCCGTGACCGGCGCCGGGCGCCGCGCCACCGTCGAGCGCTGGGATTACGATGAACGTAACTGCAGCTTCACGCGGCGGGCACTCAACGACTTCGTCCTCGATGGCGCTTCGCCGCCAACTGTGCGAGCTGCGTAACGACGTGTCAGACCAGCGGCCGTTCAGTGATCGTCTGGCTGATCTTGCCCCTGAAAAACGGACTCCATAGCTGATGGTCGGGGTGCCGGTGACAAGCCGGTGTCGCCAGAGCAGATGGAGTTGGCGAGGATTTGTGCGGAGCGGTCGCGCGTGAAGATGGAGCGCGACATTCTAAAAAAAGCAACGGCGTACTTCGCGTGGGAATCTCTGTGAAGTACGCCTGGATCGCAAAGCACAAAGCGCAGTGGCCGGTCACTCTGACGTGCGCCTTAGTGACGGTCAGCGCCAGTGGCTACTTCGAACATTGCAAGCGCAAAGATGCCGACAAGCCGAGCAAACCAGTTGCCAACAAGCGCGTCAGCGACGAAGCGTTGCTGCTGCATATCCAGGCCATCCACGCTGAGGTCAAGCAGGAATACGGCGGGCCAAGGATGTGAAAGGAATTGCTGGCTCGTGGCATTCGCGTGGGCAAGGATCGTGTGAGAAAGCTCATGCAGCGACATCACCTACATCGCCACCGACGAGGCGCACTCACACGCACGGTGTGCCTAGTCTTGGAATCGCCCTTGCCGGGCAGATTTCATGACGAACTCACCTTGAAATGAAGTCCATCGACCAAGCAGTGCCGGGCCAGAGGAGTTGTGCGACGCAAACAATCCAAGTAAAGTGGCTTTAGCTGTGGCGAGTGGTCGAAACGCGTAACAATCCGCGAGCCCCGCGCGCCAACGGCAATTGTCTTACAGCACAATTCAATCGCGGTTTTGTCCTACCATTTCTCGAGCCTCGGTCCCCTGTCGGACAGTGACCCATTGATTTACCGTTGCTTCAAAGGCACCAAGATGGACACCACACAAACAGAAATCTCTCCCACTGCCGACCGCGAGTTGGTCGTGTCGCGTTTGATCGATGCGCCAGCCGCGTTGGTCTTCAATGCCTGGATAGAGCCCAAGCAACTCGAGCAATGGTGGGGTCCCAACGGCTTCCAGACCACAGTGCATGAGATGGAAGTGCGGCCCCAAGGCAATACGCGCCTGGTCATGCAAGGGCCGGACGGCGAGGACTATCCCAACAAGCTGGTTTACACCGAGATCAAGGCGGCAAAGGTTTTATCGTACATGCAAAGCGACGATAGCGACTCGGACAACGACGCAGCTGATTTCGGGGTGACAGTCCAATTTGAAGAAGAAGACAACCAGACTCGCGTGACCGTGCATACCCTGTTTAAGACTGCCGCTGAGCGCCAAAGGGTGGTGGAAGAAGTCGACGCCATTTCCGGAGCCAACCAGACTCTGGAGCGTCTGGAGAAGTTTCTGAAAGAGTTCTTACCGCCGCATAAAGCCCGGGCTGCGTGAGGGTGCGTTCGATCACCGGGGCCGTCAGAATGGAGGCAAACCCTTCAAATCGGTACCGCCATTCGGGCAGTGTTCGAGGACGATCTGAAATAACCTTCCGAGCAGCCAGAGGCAACTGAGCCGCAGCGTTCGGCGGTATGTGCGTGTTATTGGCGTGGATTGCTCGAGTAGAGCGCCCTGTCTGGGCAAACCCTGAAATTGAGGTGCGCCACTTAGGCCTTGCACAGACACTGCCTCCAGTTCTGATGCGAAGCGGGATGAAAAACTCAAACCCTCGGTCAGGTCGGCTCAGTCAAAACAATAGAGTTCCACATGTCCCGGTGAATTCTTTCCAGCGTTGCCCCCGACATCTTGGCCTTTTGGCATCACCGCGACCAACGTAATCAATTCTTATCGATTCGGCCGTGAGCGCCGCGCGGGGTTGCTCAACCAGCGCTTTGCAGCGGTCGTCAACCGCGGTTCGGCAGCGCTGCGCCAATAAATACGCGCGAACCTGTTCGGCTCCCAGCAAAGTGTCAGCGGATACTACGTAAAAGGAGTGCACGTTGGCACCGATACGGCGGAGAACGCCGTCGGCTTTCTCTTCATCTCGCAACCAACGGGGTGAGCTTGGTGGTCGCGAACGCCGATCGTATTGAACGCGCCGTCAACCTGAACACGCTGGCCACGCTGAACCGCGTCGCCATGTCGGCCGAGGCCTGGTGATGAAGGTCGCCGAGCGCATTGGAGAAGGTAGCAGCGAACTGGTCAAACGCGTCTCCGGCAATACGATGCCGGCCAATTCTCTGACCACGCTCAAGTCGAAGGACGCCAAGGGCAAGGAGGCCGCAAAGCGCAAGCGCCTCACAATGCAGCCACACGCAATGCCAGCACAATCGTCGCCGGGACCGCCACCGAGACCTCGAACGCCGCGCGCAGAGTGGCACGCAAAGAGAGCGCGACCGCCAAAGCCGCCTGACCGGTTCTTCCTGCTCACCGTCCACCGGTGCGCGGGAGCGCGGCAGGCGCAGTCGGACTGGTAGCGCCAGCGCCCACTGGCACACCGAGGATATAGGCTGCCGCTTGTAGCGGCAGGAGGAGTTCGCACCGGGATCAAATATCGTTCGGCCGAATAGTGGCTGAAGCACCGGTGCAACGCGGTCTTTCTTAAAACGTCCGCCGAACCCTACTGTGGCTGAACGGCCTTCGCGTCGTTTGCAACGGAGAAGCCGCGA
Organism: Rhodoferax sp.; assembly: GCA_026785765.1. Taxonomy (GTDB): domain Bacteria; phylum Pseudomonadota; class Gammaproteobacteria; order Burkholderiales; family Burkholderiaceae_C; genus CAISIP01. The sequence continues at coordinate 4,111 of JAJAZK010000631.1, forward strand.
CCCCAACAAAAAGGATAACAGCGTTCTCG
>JAJAZK010000632.1 GCA_026785765.1 Rhodoferax sp.
GGCATTGCGCGTGACCGAACTGAACCCGGCATCCAGGAAGTCGGAATAGCCGGGTTTGCCCAGGAGATCAATTCCATCAAGAGAGAGGAATGCCATCCCCCAATCCGGGAACGCACGTTGTGTGATGGGCTCATCCCACATCAGATAGTTTCTCCGGTTACGTGGATCCGCGCAGATCGACCCGTACAGCGCGAAGATCACGTTGCGATCACCCTCCAGCAACTGCATGAACTCCTGTTGCCGGTACACCAGCAAGCCGGTGATGCCATGGCGCGCGTTGTGCTCTCGTGCCTGTTCCAGCAGTTCCGAGAGCTCGGCAGGCGACATCTCATGCGTGGCCCGACTGCAATAGGTCAGCTCGTGCAGATCCATCGCCGCATTCTAGGCCTCAGCGTACCAGCTGGTTGAGCTGGATGATGGGCAGCAACACGGCCAGCACAATCAGCATCACCACCATGCCCATGGCCACGATCAGGGCCGGCTCAAGGATGGTCGCCAATCGCACCGCCTTGCGTTGCACTTCGTTGCCCAGTTGGGCGGCGGCGCGTTGCAGCATCAAGGGCAATTGGCCAGTTTGTTCTCCCAGCCGCGCAAACATCGCCAGCAAGCCGGGAAAACGCCCGTGGCGGGCCAACGCCGTTGCCAACGGGGTGCCCTCGCGTACCAGTATTAACGCGGCCAGCGCGTCATTGCGCATGGCGCGATTGCCCAGGGTTTCAGCAGCCGCCTGCAAGGCGCGCAGGATCGGCACGCCGGCACCGGCGAGCATGGCCAGCGTATTGGCAAAACGCGCTGCGTTGTAGCCCCGGGCCAGTCCACCCAGCAGCGGCATGCGCAGGAAGGCCGCGTCAAAACGCGCTTGTGCCGTTTCATTCTTCAGCACCTGCCGCAGCGCCAGCACAGCGATTGCAAGTGCCAGCAAAAAGGCCAGGCCATAGGCACGTACCACATGGCCGAACGCCAGCATGGCGACGGTCAGCCACGGCAGCGCCTTCTTGGTACCTGCAAAAACCCCGGCTACCTGGGGTACCACATACGCCACCAGAAACATGACGATGGTGAGCGCAACACCAGTGACGATGGCCGGATACAAGGCGGCACCGAGCAGGCGCGCCTTGAGCGCCAGTTGTTCCGCCAGATCGTCTGCCAGCCGCTCAAGCACCTGGCCCAGACTGCCACTTTGCTCACCGGCAGCGACCACACCCACATAGATGGCGGAAAACTCGCGCGGGTACTGCCCCAGCGCCTTGGCAAAACTGCTGCCCGCGTTCACCTCGGAGCGCAGGCCCGCCAACAGGTTGCGTTGGCGCGGATCCTCGGCCTCGTCACACAAGGCCGTCAAAGCGCGTTCCAGCGGCAAACCAGCCGACACCAGACCGGCGAGCTGGCGCGTCCACACGGCGAGCGCCGAAGCATCCAGCACGCGGCGCTCGAACAGCCTGATCGGGGCGCGCAGGCCGACGCCAGCGCCACTGGCGACGGCCTGGCCGCTGCCCACGAGCGACACCTGCAATGGCACCAAAGCCTGCTGGCGCAACGCCGTGCGTGCAGCACGCGCGGTTTCCGCTTCCAGCACCCCGCGCCGGGCAACCCCCTGCGCATCCAGGGCTTCGAATGAAAAAGCGGGCATGGATCGGCCAGACTGGATCAGTCGCGGGTCACGCGCACCACTTCCTCAGGCGCGGTGACGCCAGCACTTACCAGTCGCTCACCGTCCTCGCGCATGAGGGTCATGCCGCCGGCGATGGCCGCCGCCCGGACCTCGGCCTCGGAGGCCACGGCGTGTATCTGCGCGCGGATCGCATCATTGGCGACCAGCAACTCGTAGACCCCGGTTCGCCCCGCATACCCCGTATGACCACAATGCGAACAGCCCGCCCCCCGGCATACAACACACCATTTGCGCCCCAGCCGCTGCGCCAGCACTCCCAGCAGGGATTAGATCAACAGGAACGGCTCCACGCCCATATCGACCAGCCGCGTGACTGCGCTGGCAGCGTCGTTGGTATGCAGGGTCGCGAGTACCAGGTGGCCGGTCAGCGAAGCCTGGATCGCAATTTGCGCTGTCTCGAAATCGCGAATCTCGCCAATCATGATCACGTCCGGGTCCTGGCGCAGAATAGCGCGCAAGGCAAGGGCGAAACTCAGCTCGATCTTCGGATTGACCTGGGTCTGGCCGATGCCCGACAACTCGTACTCGATCGGGTCCTCTACCGTCATGATGTTGCTGCTGGTGGCATCGAGCCGACTCAGCGCTGCGTAGAGGGTGGTCGTCTTGCCGGAACCGGTGGGCCCGGTCACCAGGATGATGCCGTGGGGTTGCGCGATCAGCTGCTCGAAGCGGCGCAGTGTGTTGCCCTCCATTCCAACCGCTTCCAGGCTCAGCTTGGCGCCGGTCTTGTCCAGCAGGCGCAGCACCGCCCGTTCCCCGTGGGCGCTGGGAATGGTGCTGACGCGCACATCCACCGCGCGCGTGCCGATGCGCAGGCTGATGCGTCCGTCCTGCGGAAGGCGTTTCTCCGAGATGTCCAGCTCCGCCATGATCTTCAGGCGTGATATCAGCGCCGCATGCAGCGCCCGATTAGGTTGCACCACCTCACGCAGGGTTCCGTCGACGCGAAAACGCACGCTGCTGTGGCGTTCATAGGGTTCGATATGGATGTCGCTGGCACCATCCCGCACCGCCTGCGTCAACAGCGCATTGAGCAAACGGATGATGGGCGCGTCGTCCGCCGCCTCCAGCAGATCTTCAACTGCCGGCAACTCCTGCATCATGCGTTGCAGATCGGCATCCGACTCGACCTCACTCGCCACCAGCGCCGCACTGGACTCGCCCTGCGAATACGCTGCGCTGATGCGCTGCACCAGCTCTTCGCGTGGCATGCTGGTGACCGAAGCAACGCTGAACTTGCGCAGCACCTCGCTGATCGCCGACACCGGCGTCGCGCCATGCACCACCAACGCCGCCACGCCGCCGCTGTCCTGCAGCAGCAGTTGCTGCTCGCGTGCAAAGGCGTACGGCAAAGGGAACTTCATCCCGTCACCGGCTCGGGGCACCCGTCTTGTCGCCGCTGGCAGGAGCCGGCTTTACCGTCAGCGCCCGCCAAGCCCGCCACCCCCGGGGGGGGTGGCCCGGCCCCC
>JAJAZK010000633.1 GCA_026785765.1 Rhodoferax sp.
CCCAGCACAGCCTTCAGCGGCAGTCCGGCGTCGCTGCCGATGCTGAGTTGCCCAGCCAGCGCCAGCGAGCCGCGTGTCAGCGCCAGGTGTTCCAGGCGGTGTGTCCTACCGCTCTCGGCGCCAACATGCAGGTCGGTGATCAGGTTGCTGAACAGCATCTCCCCATTCATGTGTAATACACCCAGGTGCAGGTCGCGCGCCAACAGTTCGAACGGTACGCGCAGATTGGATGGGGCGCGTGCAAGTTGCCTGGTTCGCGCGTCGATCGAGATCAACCTCACGCTGCGCGCCCGAGCCAACTCCAGCTTCAGGCCGAACCATGCGCCGGGATAGGGTCGCCAGGACCAGTGGGCGTCGGCCCAGCTGGGACTTTCGACCTCAATCAGCAGGTCGGCACTGCGCCATTGCAGCTGGTCGGCCCCGAATGCGCCGCCCGTCAACCGGCCGTGTGCCCCTGTCAGCGTGAGGCCAGGCATGTGGCGCAGCAAGGCCATCTGCGCCGCCTCGTTATGCCATACCCAGAAGCCCGCCCCGGTAACCAGCAGGCCCACCAGCAGCATCAGGCCGGACAGCCAGAATGCGATGCGCGCCAGCGGTTTGAGGCGGCGCGTCGGAGCATCGTGCGCGTGGTCGTGGTCGTGGTGGTGGTGGCGGTCGTCAGAGTTCATCGGTTCAGAAGTTCACACCTACCGTCAGGTGCAGGCGCAGTTTTCTGGTTTCCTGTCCCCAAGCCAGGTCGACCTTCACCGGTCCGACCGGGCTGCGGTAGCGCAGGCCGACTCCATACCCCAGTGCCGGTTTGAGATCTCCCCAGCGCTGCGCTGCCTGGCCGGCGTCCACGAAGACTGCGCCCCATAACTCGGGGATGCTGTCGACGATCGGTCGGGCCATCTCGGCACTTGCGGTGAACAGCACCTTGCCGCTCACGTCGACCCCGTTCACCTTCGGTGCCAGCGAGCGGTACTCGTAGCCGCGCACAGAATCGTCGCCTCCGGCGCGGAAGCGCAGACTTTCCGGCGCCACCACGTCAGCGCGCGCAAACACCTGCGCAAGCTCGACGCGTGCCTGCCCAAACCAGCCGCCGAATGGCTGGTACGCGTTGAGCTTGACATACAGCCGTGAAAACGGCCCGTTGCTGCCTGGGTCCGAGCGCACCTGCCCGACCCCAACCTGACCGGTCCAGACATGGCCGCGCGTCGGCAGCAGCTGGCTATCCACCGCGCGCCAGACACCGTGGTAATACACACCCAAGGCGCTGGCCCTTTGGTCCTGGGCAACGCTGCGCGTCAGCGAGTGTTCGGCTTCGATGAAGATCAGGCGGCTGATGCTCTTGGTTTCCTGTGCGCGGCCGGCGCGCAACCTGGCGCTGGTCACGACGTCGGTATCGGACACTGCGCGGGAGACTGCGCCGCCGATCAGGTTGCGGTACAGGCCGGGCAAGGTATGGGTGCTGAGTTCGCCCTCCCAGGATTGCGCCAGCTGGGCGATGTTCAATTTGTTGCGCAGGGTGAGGGCTTGGTCGAACGGACGCCGGTGCACGTGCTCGGCATTGACTTGCGGCCCCAGGTTGGCGCTGATACCTACACCCAGAGTGAGCTCCTGCAATTTGCGCTCGGTCAGCCGGACGTTCACTGTCGTCGATGCCGGGTCGATCGGGTCCTGCGCCAGCGCGACTGTGGTCCGGTCAAACAGACCCGTCTTCTGCAGTCGCTCCTGGAAGTCCAGCAAGAATTCCTCGGTGGCCGGTATGCCCAGCTGGTAGTTCGCCACATTGCGCACGGTCTGCGCGTCGTGGTGCACCAGCCCTTCGATCGCGAGCGGCCCGGCGCGATAGAGCGGCCCACTCTCGAGCGTGCCGGACAGGCTTGCCATGTTGGTTCTCACATCGACCAGTGCCTGTGTGCTCGACCAGTCGGCTGACACGTATCCCTGCGCGCGCTGGCGCGCCAGCGACAGGGATTTGGCGCGGTTCCACTCTGCGTTGCGAAACGGATCGCCCCTGGCCAGCGGCCATTCCTCGCTGAGGGCCCGGCGCGCCGCCACTGCATGCGGCTCGCCGCGTTGTGCGGCTGCCAGCACCGGCCCTTGCAGGACCATCCGCGCCTCGCCGACCATGGTTTGTTGGCCGGGTTGCACCGCGACCCGCACCAGAGGAGGGTCGCCCGGCACCGTCTCGGTCTGGACCGTGGCATTGAAGTAGCCCTCGGTCTCCAGCAGCGTGCGCGCCTGCGCGGGGGCCTGCGCAACCAGCCGTTCCAGTTCCCCTTCATTGAGCACCTCGCCCGGCGCCTGCAGGTTGACCCGTGCCAGGTTCAAGTAGGTGGACAGCAGCTTGTCCAGCGGTTTTGGAGCGTCAACCTCCAGCCGCAACACCGGCCGTGCGGGCGCGGCGCCGTTATCGGCATTCTTAGGCGACGACGCACAGCCTGCGAGCAGGCCCAGGATCGCAAAAGTACCGGCTAGCTGCTGGAAGGAGATTGCCGCAGCCATGCCGTGCGCGGAATCATCCATCCATGCAAGCGCCGACGTGCGCGAAAATTCGAGTTGAAAACACAGTTTCAAAATCGGGGGTGAGCGTCGGCCTGCGCGACTTTCCTTTGACCTGAAGTGTCGCGTGCCGATATCACCCTTTGTGTCGGACAACGTGATTCGAATATGTAATACAGACGGCCGTACCAGGCGGCTGGGCACGCATGCACATCGCGTCCGCCCATCGTGCCGGTCACGGCCCTTTATGGACTTTTGACCTTGCTGCATGTTGAGGCCGACTCCAGCTTGACCAGGCTGCCAAAAATCATTGCCCCAGCTTGGTCAGACGCAATCCCTTGCTGGGTCTGCCTGGTCACTCGCGCCAGCTTCCTCAATCCCTTTCACGGCCGCCATGACTTCGCCAGGCTTGACCGATGCCACCGGACGAAAGCCCAGCGACTTGAAGATGTTGGTTCAGATTAAAGCCGTTATGCAGTGCAAAGTGATCAGCTCCCACCGGCCAACGCCGGGCCGGTCAGCTGCGACACGCCAACTGGCTGGCCAGCCAATCCCCGGTTTCCTTGCGCGCCCGCTGCGCCAGCGCGGTACCCGGCACGAAGCCGTCGAAGCCATGGGGTCCGCCCGGGTACAGGTGCAGGTCCACGGGCACGCCGGCATGGTTCAGACGTTTCGCGAATTCGAGGTTCTCGTCCACGAATCCGTCCAGGGAGCCCACCATCAGAAAGGTGGGAGGAAGCCCGGTGAGATCAACGGCACGGCTTGCAGCGGCGTAAGAGGGAATGGTATTGCCGCCTGCGAGGGCTCCCAGGTACGCGCCCCATCCGAACGCGTTGGACGCCGGGTTCCAGATCGGCACGTCCCACGATGCCGAGACGGTGTTTCGCGTGTCGTCGATCATCGGGTACAGCAGCAGCTGGTAATCGATGCGGGGCCCGCCCTGGTCACGCGCACGCAAAGCCAGTCCTGCGGCCAGGCCGGCACCGGCGCTTGCGCCACCAATGCCGACCTTGGCGCCGTCGATCCCGAACGCGGCGCCGTGCCGCACTACCCAGTCCAGCCCCGCATAACAGTCATCCAGGGCGGCTGGATAAGGGTGCTCGGGCGCAAGCCGGTAGTCGATCGAAACGCCCGCCACGTCATGCTGCTGGCACCACAGTTCAAAGCGGTCATCGTCCTGCAGGGGATGCCCCAGGATATAGCCGCCACCATGGATCCAGAAGATGCACGGTTGCAGTCCGCTGGTATCGGCGCGCCGATGCACGCGCAGGCGTACCTCGGGCTGGCCCGGCAGCCCGGGCGCGACGACGTTCACGCGGGTCACCTTGTCGGAGAACTGGCGGCTCTCATAGAGCGTGTGGCGGGCAGCGCGCGCGTCGGCCAGGGTGTTGGCGTCAATCGTGCCGAGCGAGTCTACAGCTTCGATTGCGACGCGGACTTCAGGGTCATAGTAGGGAGAGGCGGGCATGAAACAATCCTGCGAGTGATGGCGACAAGCCATTTTGCAACGCCTTTGTCCCGGTCCGCTAGCGGGCAACCGCTGCCAAGACGCCTGCACAGCGGGAAAGACTTGCCGCTTCCTGCCTTGCGCGTTGGTACGGTCAGCCGCGCGGCCTTCGCCAGGATCATCGGCGCAAGCCCGGACGCACGGCATGCCAAAGCGGATGTGCGTGTACTTGGGGTTGCCGAGGGCGCTTGCCCGCGTATTCCGCTGGCGGCGGATGATGGAGACGGGCTACTACGGCACAATCGATGAACTAGCGGCTGCGGTCCACTGGCGCTGACCCCACAGGCAATCGGGTCAATGCCCAGCCGCAGAAATAGCTGCTTCAATCGTAACAAAACCACTGAAGACGGAACACATCTTGCTTGTAAAGAACGCCATCGACGTACTGGAGAAAGTCTTCCTGATCACCATTGCGGCCTTTACCGTAGTGGCGATGGCTCAGGAGGTAATCGTCCTTATCAGCCACGCCAGGGTGCAGCTCAAGGATTTGCTGCTGATGTTCATCTACGCCGAGGTCCTGGCGATGGTGGGTGCGTTTTACAGCAGCCACCGCATTCCCATCACCATCCCCCTGTTCATCGCGATCACGGCCTTGAGCCGGCTCATCATTCTGCAGGGCAAGGAGGGCGATCCGAGCATCCTGCTCTACGAAAGCGGCGCCATCCTGCTGATTTCCATTGCGTGCTGGATCATCGTCCGGGTGCGTGAGCGGGAGTAGTTCTGAGATGCGAGGCGGATGCCTGCGCATTTGCCAGGGCGTCACGCCACAGCAACGCGGCCTTTGTTGCCAACATGACGATGGGCCGGGGCTTCATCGCCCTTATAGAGCGGAGCAACACCGCCTGGCAGGTGGTGCTCAAGGTCAAGAGGCCCTGGAGCGACAGCACCACCCACATCGTGTGTCACCGCTGCAAGCGACGAAACAGGACTTGATGATCAACTTAAAGGCGGCCCGCGCCAAGCCAATCCCGTCCCACGTCAGCGTCCCAAGCGCCGAAGAATACCTTCACGCGTGGCGATGATTTCTGTTTCGAACACTCCCTTGAGTGCCGTCGCGCGGTCTATCAGTGCCAATGCCTCTTCATTTCGACCCATGTCGGACAGCACTTGCGAAAGGTTATTTAGAACTTCCGCGGAGCTTGGGTGCTTTTGGGCGGCAGGGCGCAAAATCGCCTCTGCTTTTTCGAATTCGCGTGCCCGATAGTATTGGTTGCTCAAAGCAACGCTGGCGAGTACGTTTGTCGGCCAACGTGACAGGAAGGCGTTCCACGCGTCGCGCGCTGCGACAGGACTGGCAGCGCGCTCAAAGGCCAGCAAAGACTGCAGGTAACCTGCCTCCGTGGCTGTGGCCGGAAGCTTTTCAGGAGGCACGACGACCATTGCCCAGTAACCACTGCGGCGCCAGGTAACTTCAAAAATTGTGAACGGCAACGCCAGCCGCTCGGTCTCGCCCGATCTCAAATAAAGCTCCCCGGACTGGTAGTTGAAACCGACGACCACGGCATAGTGCCAGCTATCGAAGGGCCACATTCCGAGGTTCTGCAGAACCAGCACGGGACGTCCGGCACCCAGTTCGCGCAGCAAGGCATCAAAGTTCGCCGGCACTTGCCAACCCACGAGCCCATGGCGCCGCGGAGCGGTCAGCATCTCGACTTGAAGGCTACCGTGCCGGGCCGGAAGATAGACTTGATCGACCAACTCATCGGGCAGGACCTTTGCACCTGCGGCATCCATGACCATGGCCAGGGCGGCGGGGCCGCATTGGTAAGCGGTCTGCGCGAAAAACGGGACTTCGCGCAATTCCAGCGTTCGAGGCACATCGGCCGGCCAGGCGCTGCGCAGCTGTATCGTTTGTGGAACGAATTGCGCGCATCCCGCAAGCACGACGAAGAAGCAAATCATGCTGAACTTGAGCAAGACCTGCTTCATTTCCGTACACCCCGCGATCCCCCGAAGTGGATGACCACGGTGATTCATTCCAGAAGCGAATCGCTTCCTACTTGCGGTAAAAGACAAACCAGACCAGAAGGCCAATCAGGATCACGGCACCCCATGCGCTATTGGCGCCTGCGGGTGCTGCGGTGATGCCACTGGCTAAAGTGCGCACTTCTTCGTCGGTCATCGCCGCCACACGATCACGCGCAACCGCAGGGTCCAGCCCTTGCGCTTGCAACTGGCTCGAAACATCGCTGCGGCTCAGCGCGCCCAGTATGACCGCCCTGTCGGACTGAACAGCCGCGGCAACTGCCGCTTGGTCGGTACCGATCATACCGGCGCTCACCGTCTGGAAAGACAGTGAAAGCATGGCCAAGATCAGGATACGGC
>JAJAZK010000634.1 GCA_026785765.1 Rhodoferax sp.
CGCCGGGTGTGCGGCGCCGTCCCCGGATGTTGCGCAGCAGCACAAGGACTGCCGCCAGCAGCAGGACGAACGGACCGGTCCACAACAATAGCGTGGTGGCTTTGAGGGGGGGGTTGTACAACACGAAGTCTCCATATCGGGCGACCATGAAGTCGAGGATTTCCTGCTTCGACTGCCCGGCCTTCAGCTTCACACGAATCTGCTTGCGCAGGTCCACCGCCAGGTCGGCATGCGAGGCGGCGATGGTTTCGTTCTGGCATACCAGGCAACGCAACTCTTCGGCAATCACCAACACACGCTTTTCCAGCGCTGGATCGTCGAAGGCCGGTTGAGCCTCCTTGGCAACAGCCGCAACGGACCCAAGCCCGACCAATGCGACCAGCCAGGCCATTGCCAACAGGTTTCGCACGTCAGGCACCGAGTTTCCTTAAAAGCGGCAGGATGTCGTCGCGCAGCACTTCGGGCGTGACCGGACCAATCTGTTTAAGGCGGATCACCCCCTGTTTGTCGATGACAAAGGTCTCCGGTACGCCATAAACGCCGAAGTCGATACCGACCAGACCTTCGGTGTCCGACAAGGAGCGGGTGTAAGGATTGCCATAGTTGGCCAGCCAGCGCACCGCGTCATCGCGTTTATCCTTGTAGTTCAGCCCGTAAATCGGCACCGTGGCCGTCTTCGCGAATTCGACCAGGAGGGGATGTTCGATGCGGCAGGCGACGCACCAGGACGCCCACACGTTGAGGATCCAGACTTTGCCGCGCAGATCCTGGGCCGACAGGGTCTGTTGCGGCGCGTCCAGCGTCGGCAAGCTGAAAGCCGGCGCCGGCTTGTTGATAAGGGGCGATGGAACTTCGCGCGGTTTGAGCCCCAGGCCGACGGCCAGAAAACCCACCAGCACACTGAAGATCAGTAGTGGGAGCAGGGCCTTCTTCATCGCGCGCGGGCTTTTTTGGCCAAGGCTGAGCGCCCTTGCGGGACCGGGCGAGGACGCATGCCCGGCGCCGCCGCAGGAGTCGCGGTTTCGCCACGAACCGATTTGCTCGCCAACTGGCGATAACGCCGGTCCAGCACCGCCAGCAAGCCGCCACATGCCATCAGAAGACACCCAATCCAGATCCAGTTGACAAACGGCTTGTGGTGCAGGCGCACGCTCCATGCCGTGGCACTGACAGGGTCGCCGAGCGCCACGTACACATCGCGCGTGAAACCGCGGTCAATTGCCACCTCGGTCATCGGATTGCCACTGACGTTGTACACGCGGCGCTCTGGCCGCAAGGTCTTGACCAGGGCACCGTCCTTGGTGACGGTGACGGTGGCGCGTGAAGCAACGTAGTTGGGTCCGCGGATCTCCTCTACCTTGTCCAGCCGCATGTCGTAACCCGAAACCTTGGCCGTATCGCCAGTCTCCATGCGCACGTCGCTTTCGCTTTGAAAACCACTGACCACGGTGACACCCAGGATGAATACCGCCACACCGAAATGCGCCAGAAGCATGCCGTAGTAACTGCTGGGCTGGGCACTGAAGCGGCGCTTCCAGGACGGCGCTGGATGTTCCCGCAAGCGCGTGACCAGGTTGAGGATTGCCGTGCTGGCCACCCAGGCGGCGAGCGCCAGCCCCAGGCCGATCATCGGTGTCCAGTGGCCCAGCGTGAAGAACGCGACGAGGGTGCTGGCAGCACTCACGCCAATGGCCCAGCGCAAGCGCCGTGTGATGTCGATGACGCTGGCCTGGCGCCAGCGCATCATCGGGCCCACCCCCATCAGGAACAGGGCAGGCGCCATCAGTGGGACGAATACGGCGTCGAAGTAGGGCGGGCCGACCGACAGCTTTCCCATGCCCAGGGCGTCAATCACCAGGGGGTACATGGTGCCCAGCAACACGGCTGCTGCCGCCACCACCAGCAATACGTTGTTGGCCAGCAGCATCGATTCGCGCGACACCATCTCGAAACTGCCACCCAGACCGACCTTGGGCGCACGCCAGGCAAACAAGGCCAGCGAACCACCCACGACCAGTCCCAGAAACCCCAGGATGAAGACACCACGCGCCGGGTCGGTGGCAAAGGCATGCACCGAGCTGAGAACGCCCGAGCGCACGATGAAGGTGCCGAGCAGCGAAAGCGAGAACGTCATGATCGCCAGCAGGGCCGTCCACATCTTGAAGCCGCCGCGTTTTTCGGTTACCGCCATCGAGTGGATCAGGGCGGTGCCCACCAGCCACGGCATGAAGGACGCGTTTTCCACCGGGTCCCAGAACCACCAGCCGCCCCAGCCCAGCTCGTAATAGGCCCAGAAGCTGCCCAGCGCAATGCCGGCAGTGAGGAAACACCAGGCCACCGTGGTCCAGGGCCGCGACCAGCGTGCCCAGGCCGCGTCCAGCCGTCCGGACAGCAGAGCCGAAACCGCGAACGCAAAGGCCACCACGAACCCCACGTAACCCATGTAGAGCATGGGCGGGTGGATGATCATGCCGGGATCCTGCAGCAACGGGTTCAGGTCCCGCCCGTCTGCGGGGACCGGAAACAGGCGCTCGAACGGATTCGATGTAAAAAGCGTGAACAAAAGGAAGCCGCAGCTGATGAAGCCCATCACGCCCAGTACGCGTGCCAGCGTGCGCTCATCGAGTTGCCTGGAAAAAATGGAGACCGCCAATGTCCACGCTGAAAGGATCAATGCCCATAGCAGGATCGAGCCTTCATGGTTGCCCCACACAGCGGTGATGCGGTACATCAGGGGCAACGTCGAATTCGAGTGATGTGCCGCCAGCGCCACCGAAAAGTCGTTGGTGACAAACGCATGGGTCAGGCAGCCGTAAGCAATCACCAGGAACAGGAACTGTCCGCGCGCCGAGGGGCGGGCGATTGCCATCCAGGCCTGATTGCCAGTGTGTGCGCCGGCCAGTGGCAACACACACTGGGCAATTGCCATGGCCAGCGCCAGGATCACGGCGACATGGCCTAGTTCATAAATCATGGTTTGGTTCCCGGTGAAGTCGCTGCCGCAGCAGATTGGTTGGTCGCGCCAGACAGGGTGCTGGTGGACTGGTGGCCACCTGGCCGGGCGTTCTTCAAGGCCTCGGCCGCCTCTGGCGGCATGTAGTTTTCGTCGTGTTTGGCGAGCACCTGATCGGCCCGAAACACGCCATCGGGTCCGAGTTTGCCCTGTGCCACTACACCTTTGCCTTCCTTGAAAAGGTCTGGCAACAGCCCGGTGTAGGTCACCGGGATCTTGTGTGCCAGGTCGGTCACGGCAAAACGAATCGTCAGGCCCTGGCCTTCGCGCAGTATGCTGCCCTGCTCCACCAAGCCACCGATTCGAAAACTGCGTTCGCGCGGCGCTTCGTTGGCCATCACCTGGGACGGGCTGAAGAAGAAAACCATGTTGCTCTGGAAGGCATTGAGTACCAGCGCGCTGGCAATACCCAGCGCTCCCAAGGCGGAAACGACCGCGAGTGCACGTTTGGTTCTAGGTTTCATGGTGTGGATTGTCCGTCAAGCTCAGCCGAAGGTTGGCGCAGCGCCCGCCGCCGCAAGACCAACGCGCCCAGTTCCACCACAACCGCCAATACACACATGCCGATCGAGCCCCATACATACAGTCCGTAACCACCCATGGCGAAGAATTGCGACCCGTTGGCCCACATCATGCTGCACCCAGGCTGCGTTGCGCCCAAACCGCGTGGCGTTCACGTTCCAGGATGATGGTGCGGGTGCGCGCCAGGGATACAGCGATGCAGTACATCCAGAAAGCGATTGCCATCACCAGCATGCCGATCAGCATCGGTGGCGCCATGCTGGGCGCCTTGGTCAAACTGACCGAAGCGCCCTGGTGCAAGGTGTTCCACCACTGCACCGAGAAGTAGATGATGGGCACATTGACCACACCGACAATGGCGAGCAGCGCAGCCGAGCGGTCGGCGCGGCGCAGGTCGTCAATCGCGGCATGCAGTGCCATAAAGCCAAAGTACAGGAACAACAGTACCAGCTCCGAGGTCAGCCGTGCGTCCCACACCCAGTAGGTGCCCCAGGTGGGTTTGCCCCACAAGGCGCCGGTCCATAAGGCCAGGAAGGTCATCCAGGCACCGGTGGGAGCCAGCGCACTGGCGAGCATGGACGAGAGGCGCGAATTGAAGATCAGCCCGATGGCTGCCCAGAAAGCCATTGCCAGGTACACCACCATCGACATCCATGCCGCCGGGACATGGACAAAAATAATCCGGTATGCGTCGCCTTGCTGCGCGTCCGTCGGCGCCAGCCACAGGCCGAGGTACAGACCGGTGACGCATAGTACTGCGGCCGCGATGGAGAACCATGGAATCAGCCGCCCAGCGAGCGCAAAGAAATTTTGCGGCGCGGCATATTTGAACCAGTTGATGCGGTGAACGGGCATGGCAATAAAGTGCAACCCCTAAATTTACCCTAGCGGCCAAGCGCCCGGTAAGTGTCGGGGTATCTGTTGGCGACCATGCTGGCTTATTCGACGGCAATGCGCAACGCGGCTGCGGTGGCCAAGGGCCCACCCACAACGGCCAACACGGCAAAAGCACCCAGCAGCGAAAAATGGCCCGTCACACCAAGGCCGCTGCGGCTGGCTTCGACCGCCGCCGCGCCAAATATCAGCACCGGGATAAACAGCGGCAACACCAGCAGCGGCATCAAGACCGCTGCCCCCCGCACCCCGACCGTCAGGGCGGCGCCGACCGCTCCTATCAGGCTCAACACGGGTGTGCCCAGCAGCAGCGCCAGGATCAGTACACCGGTCGCTGGCCATCCGAGGTCGAACTGCACGGCCAGCAGCGGCGATACCAGAGCCAGCAGAAAGCCGGAGCACAGCCAATGGGCGGCAATCTTGGCGGCCACTAGCAAGGGCAGGGGACATGCCGACAGCAACAATTGCTCAAGTGTGCCGTCCTGGTAGTCGTCCGCGAACATCCGTCCGAGTGGCAACATCGCCGCCAGCAAGGCAGCTACCCAGACCACGCCCGGCCCCATCGTTCGCAACAACGCACTGTCGGGGCCGACACCCAGCGGAAACAGGCTGGCGACCAGCACAAAGAAAACCAGGGCGCTCAGCGTGTCGGCGCGTCGGCGCACCGCCAGACGGATGTCGCGCAGCAGCAGACAGCGCATCGCCTCTGGCACGCTGGCTGCGGGCGCGGTTGCCGGTGGTTCGGTTCGGCTCATAACTCCAGCCGCACCTGTCCGCCGGTATCGTCCAGCGCCACCGGTTGATGGCTGGTCAATACCACCACGCCGTGTGTTGCCAAGTGCGCGCTGATGAGGCCACACAGCCATTCGGTCGCGGCGGCGTCGAGTGCATTGAACGGTTCATCCAGAATCCAAAGCGGCGTCGCCGACGTCAGTACGAGCCTGGCCAGCGCCACCCGGCGCCGTTGCCCCTGGGATAACAAACGCGCTGCAAGCCGTTCCCGGCCACTCAGCCCGGCCAGTCGCAAGGCGCCCAGCGCCTGGTTTGCGGTGATCTTGATGCCCCCCAGGAGACAGGCGATTTGCAGATTTTCCAGCGCGCTCAAGTCGTCCTTGAGGGCGGCCGCATGGCCCATGTAGACCATGTTGCGACCATAGTCTTCCCCGTAGCTGGTGATCGGGCGTTGCTGCCACAGAACGCTACCCTCTGCAGGCGCCAGCAGGCCACATACCATGCGCAGCAGGCTGGTTTTGCCCGAACCGTTGACGCCGGTGACACGCAGCAGCTGCCCGTTGCCAATCTTGCAGTCGAGCTTGCCAAACAGGCGCCGACCGCCCCGTTCGCACGCGATACCTCTCAGTTCCAGTCCAGCCCCAGGCGTAGCCTGGGCGGTCGCAAAAGCAAGTTGGGATGAGGTTGTCAGCACGGTGGGTTGGATGAGCGACCAGCCCGAATCTCTAATTGGACCAGCCTCAAATGCGATTATCCCTGTTGCATGGCCGCTTGGCCGACCGGCGTCCGGTCATCGGCGCTGGACGCTGCGATCTTCCACGCCGTCAGGCCCCAGGTGCAGGTTGGTCAGCACATGTTCCTGATGCAAAAGGCGCCAGGACAGCATTTTCTGAGCCATCTGCAGCATGATGGGCTGATGCGCCGGGTCGCTCGTCAGGTCGTGCATTTCATGGGGGTCGGTCTGCAGATCAAACAACAGGGGTGGCAAGGCGGCGAAGTGCACATATTTCCAACGATCACCGCGCAGGATTGCGAGCTGGCATTCATCCGGCTCGAGTTGCAGCTTCTCCTGCGCGTCGTATCCAGCATGGGGGCCCATGCGGAAATCCAGTTCCATATGGGCTTCGCTGCGCCACTTCGCAGGCGTGCGACCTTCCAGGAACGGCAGCAAGGAGCGCCCGTCGCATTGCGCCGGGACGGCGCCGCCCAGCCAATCCAGCATGGTTGGCATCAAATCCACTGACTCGGTGATGGCGTCAACCTGCTGTCCATAGGCTGGCCTTGCCGGTGGCCGGGGATCGCGGATGACCAGTGGTATGTAAAAACTTTGGTCGAAATACAGCTCTTTGCCCCAGGTGTAGTGGTCGCCGCCCATTTCGCCGTGGTCGCAGGTGAAGATGATCAGGGTGTTGTCGTATTCGCCAGTCGCCTTGAGGTGGGCAACGATCTGCCCCACCGCGTCGTCCACTTCATTCATCATGCCGTAGTAACAGGCACGCATCTGGCGCAGTTCAAGGTCGGGCATGTCGACCAGGTTGTTCGGGTTGTGCTCGTCATAGGAACTGGGGCGGGAAAAGCGCTCAATCCATTGGCGCAGGTGCGGGTGTTGCGCCGCCTCCTCCTGCGCCGACGGTTTGCGCCAGGGCAGCGCGATATCGGCCGGGTCGTAGCGCGCGTTGTAGGGCTCAGGCGTGATGATTGGGGGATGCGGGCGCAGGAACACGCAGTGCATGAACCAGTCATGCTGTCGGTGGTCCCCCAGCCATTCGATCACTGCCCGGGTCATGAAGCTGGTATCGCTGTCCTCGGCCCGGTAGATCGCCGGGATGAAGCGGTGACCGCGGTCTGGCGGCGGCACATATCCCGGCCTGGGCTGGTACACGTCCTGGCGGCCAGTGAACTGATAACCCTTGGCGCGCAGGTCGGTCATCCATGCAGCCATGTAGTCCGGAAACAACATTCCGATCCGGTAGCCGGGCAGGGCACCTTCGAAGGTGCGCAATGCCGGATCAAGCGGATGCAGGCCACGCGGATCGGCGCTGGTATCGGTATATCCGAACAGGACCGGATCGAACCCGAGCTTTCGCACCTCGTGTGCGATGTTCGTGTGGCGCCGATCCAACGGCGTTCCGTTGCGCCCTGAACGGTGGTTCATCAGGTACAGGCC
>JAJAZK010000635.1 GCA_026785765.1 Rhodoferax sp.
ACGCGCTCCCACAACCACGGTATTCGGTTGGCGGACCAGCCCCGTTGCAGGTCGGCTTCGGCACGCTCCATCGTCGCGGCGTCGCTGAGCCGCTCGCGCATGGCGGCCACGCCACCCTCCTGCACCCAGGCGGGCAGGTACTGTGTCAATGCCGAACTCGAAGCGTCATAGGGGTAGACGTCGAACGCCGCGTCAACGCCCTGGCCGACCGCCGTATCGAAACGCTCGGTCCAGGCCGATGCGGTTCCCCATTCGGACGGCGTGTTGATCGCCGCGTGCGAGTACTGGATACGCGCCCCGGTGCTGCGCCCAAGATGCAGCGCTTCGTTGAGCGGGCCGTAGCGGTGGTCGTCGCCTTCAAGATCCTTGTCGCGCGCATGGGTGGCATAGATGCGCTGGCGCGCGGCCAACGTTTCACACAGAGAAACGAGTTCACTGGTCGGCGCGTAGCGGGATGGCACATAGGTCAGGCCAGTGGTCAGGCCGAAGGCGCCCTGGTCGAGCATCTGTCCGAGCAGCCGCTGCATGGTGGCCAGTTGCTCTGCGCTGGCTGCCCCGATCTGCACTCCCATCGCCGCGATACGCAAGGCGCCGTGGCCAACCAGTGGCGCGATATTCAGGGCAATGCCGCGCTCCTGCGCGACCTGCCGGTAACCCTCCAGATCGGTCCAACTCAGCGACAAGGCGTCGTCACCAATGCCGGCCAGCAGGTCCATGTGCAGTTGCAGGTACTCCGGGTTGATGGGAAAGGGCGAAAACCCGCAGTTACCGGTGACCTCGGTGGTTACTCCCTGGCTGACCTTGCTCTGGCCGCGCCCATCGAGCAACAGGCTCATGTCGGAGTGGGTGTGGATGTCGATGAACCCAGGAGCCACCACCAAGCCGGTGGCATCGATTGTCCTGGTTGCCGCCAAGCCTGTACAGTCCCCGATGAACGCGATCTTGCCGGCCTGCACCGCGACATCCAGATGGCGTCCGGGCGTCCCATTGCCATCGATCACCATTCCACCAAGAATCAATAGGTCGTTAGTCATTTTCGCTGTATACCGGTAAGAGTGTGGCGCAGCGCGCGCCATACGGTTGCAACAGTCGCTTTATACGCTTTCCACAGGGAGTCCGGTTATGGTCTGCAAGCATCGTTTTCAAGGTTTGGTGGTTGCTGCATGCGCCGTTCTGGCGCTTGGCTTATCTATGCCCGTGTCAGCGCAAACAGCGCCCAAGCCTGCCGCGGCCACTTCGCTGAACCCGGCGAAGGCAGTGTTTGCCGGTGGTTGCTTCTGGTGTGTCGAGTCGGATTTTGACAAGGTGGCCGGCGTCATTTCCACCACGTCTGGGTATACCGGCGGCAAGACGCTGAACCCAACCTACGAGCAGGTGTCGTCCCATACCACTGGCCACGCGGAAGTGGTGGAGGTGATGTTTGACCCGGCCAAGGTCAGTTATGAGCGGCTGGTGGAGCATTTCTGGCGGACCATCGATCCGACCACCAAGGACCGCCAGTTTTGCGACTCCGGCTCGCCGTACCGCAGCGCTATTTTTGCCCAGGATGCGGAGCAGCTGAAGATCGCGACCGCTTCCCGCGCGGCGCTGGAGAAATCCAAACCCTTCAAGGAACCGGTGGTGACCGAGGTGCTGCTGGCGACCCGCTTCTACCCAGCCGAGGAATACCACCAGGACTACTACCTCAAGAACCCGGTGCGCTACAAGTTGTACCGCACCGGGTGCGGTCGCGATGCCCGGCTCAAGCAGTTGTGGGGCGCGCAGGCGGCGGCACACTGATAGGCTGAGGGTCTTTCTTCTGCGCGCTGCGAAGTATTACCGGCCTCTTGAGCCTCAGGGCGCGAACGCTTCGGTCGGCACCGTCGAATGGGTATCAGCCTGACATGACCAGGCGCTGCATCCAGTCAAGCAAAACCGCGGGCAGATTTGAGGGCTTCGCCAACATTGCGTACTGTTTGACTCCGAAAACATCCGGCAGGTAGTCGGCGGCGTGCCGGTCGACGGTCAGGCAGAAAGGCTCGATGCCCTGGAGCTTGGCCTCGATGACAGCGCGCCGCATGTCCTCGACGCCGTAGCGACCCTCGTAGACATCAACATCGTTGGGCTTGCCATCGGACAGCAGTAGCAGCAGACGCTGCGTGGCGACCTCGCTCATGAGCGTCGCGCTGGCATGGCGTATCGCGGTCCCTGCCCGCGTGTACTGCTCGGGTTCCAGCGCCGCGATGCGCGTCGCAACGTGGTTGCCGTAGGGCTCGTCGAAGCGCTTGAGGATTCGTACCGACACTGCCTGGGGACCAGTACCCGAGAACGCCTGCACCGCGTACGGTTCGCCCAGCGCGCCAAGGGCGATGCAAACCAGCAGCAACGCCTCGCGTTCGACGTCGATAACGCGTCGGCCGCTGGAAACCCAGCCGTCGGTCGAACCGCTGACGTCGATCAACAGCAGGATGGCCATGTCGCGTTTCGTCCGCTTCTGCGATCGATACAACGCCTGCGCCATCGGAAGCCCCGCGCGCAGATCGGCCTGGGCCTCGATGCAGGCCTCTAAATCGACATCGTCGCCATCGAATTGCCTGCGCAGCAC